>JAAOZX010000458.1 GCA_012274225.1 Comamonadaceae bacterium
CCGCGCGAGTTCGCGCAGTACCTGGCGAGCGAACTGGCCAACCTCGAGCGGCGTTTTCCGAGGCGTGCGCTGGCTCTGGAGGACGCCGCAGCCGTCGCCGGATGGCGCCAATCCGCCGAACTGGCGACCCTGGCGGCCAGCGGCAGCGCGCTGATCGGCGATGCCGGTGCCGCCTGGGCCGTGGCCTATGCCGATGCGGCGCAGCCGCTGGCCCCCACCGCGGCTCACCGCAGCATCCAGGTGGTGGCGGTGGACAGCCTCGATGAAGTGGTCGCGCAGATCGAGCCGCACCGCACCTTCCTGCAAACCGTGGGGCTGGCGACGCGTCCTTCCGAGCTGTACCGCCTGTCCGATCTGCTGGGCCGCGCGGGCGTGACGCGCATCGCCGCCATCGGCGCCATGACCTCGCCCGAGGCCGGCTGGCACCACGACGGCCGCTTCAACCTGCTGGACCTGGTGCGCATGGTCGAGATCGAACAATCGGCCGACCGCGCGGCCGACCGCTGCGCACCCTACGCAGACGAGGAAACGCCATGAGTTTCCTGGCAATGCGGCAAGTGGGTTTCACCTTTCCCGGCTGGCCACCGGTGGTGAGCGAAGTCGACTGGGACGTGGAAGAGGGCGAGTTCCATTGCCTGGTGGGGCGCAGCGGCTGCGGCAAGACCACCTTGCTGAAACTCGCGGCGGGCCTGTTGCATCCCGACGAGGGCCATATCCGGTTGCGCGACGCCGAGCTGATCGCGCCGGGACCCGCCCTGGGTTTCGTCTTCCAGTCGCCCACGCTGCTGGAGTGGCACCGGGTCCTGGACAACGTGTTGTTGCCGGTGTCGCTGCAACACCGTCCCACCGTGGCGGAGATCGACAAGGCGCAGCAGTTGCTGGCGCAACTGGGCCTGTCGGCGCACGTGCGCCATTACCCGCGCCAGTTGTCCGGCGGCCAGCAAAGCCGGGTTGCGCTGGCGCGCGCCCTGATCCTGGAGCCGTCGCTGCTGTTGCTGGACGAGCCGTTCGCGGCGCTGGATGCGATCACCCGCGAAGAGCTGCAGGACGACCTGCTGCACATGTGCCGCACGCGCCGCACCACCGTGCTGTTCGTCACCCACGACATCGCCGAGGCGGTCTACCTGGCGGACCGCGTCGCCGTGATGGAAGGTGGGCGCATCGCGGCGGACATCCGCGTCGACCTGGCCCGGCCGCGCAGCGCGGCAACCCGCACCAGCGCCGCGTTCATCCAGCATTGCGCCCGGGTGCGCGCGGCCATGCACATGGAGGCTGTGGCCGCATGAACCCCGCCGTGCGCACCCGCCTGCGCTCGCTCGCCTTGCTGGCGGCGCTGCTGCTGGTCTGGGAGTGGTCTTGCCGCGCGCTCGGCATTTCGGCGCTGGTGTTGCCGCCGCCCTCGGCCATTGCCTCGACGCTGTGGCGGGGCCTGGCCAGCGGCTATTTCTGGCCGCACATCCGTTTCACCGGCATGGAACTGGTGCTGGGCCTGGCGATCGGCTGCATCATCGGTTTCGTCAGCGGCGTGATCATGTCCGAGTCGACGGCCTTGCGCGGTCTGTTGATGCCTTACGTGGTGGTGAGCCAGGTCATTCCCAAGCTGGCGCTGATGCCGCTGTTCATCGTCTGGTTCGGCTTCGGCATGACCTCCACGGTGGTGATCACCGCGCTGATCTGCTTCTTCCCGCTGATGGAGAACACCTTGACCGGCTTGCAGCAGGTCGAACCCCAGCGGCTCGAATTGTTTCGCATGCTCGGCGCCACGCGCGTCCAGACGCTCTTGCGGCTGAAATTGCCGGCCGGCCTGCCCGGCATCCTGGCGGGCCTGCGCGTCGCCGTGGTGCTGGCGCTGGTCGGCGCCGTGGTCGGCGAATTCATAGGCGCCAGCCGCGGGCTGGGCGCATTGGTCATCGCCTCGCAGGGAATGATGGACACGCCGCTGATGTTCGCGGTGCTGGTGCTCATCGCCGTGCTAGGCATGCTGGTTTACCAGGCCACGGTCTCCCTGGAGAAATGGCTGCTCTTGCCCTACACCGGGGTTTCTTGACGGAGGATGGATTCATGACGAAGCACACGCGCCGGGTCGCCCTGGCTTTCCTGGCGGCGCTCGCAGGCGTTCCGGCGGCCGGCTGGGCGCAGTCGCCCGCGAAGCTGGACAAGATCATCGTGGCCGGCTGGAGCAAGCCCATCACCGAGATCACGCCGCTGCTGGTCGAGGAGGACAAGGGCTTCTACAAGGCCAACGGCATCGCCCTGGACTACGTGCCGGGAGCCGGCGGCGGCGACGCGATCCGCAACATCCTGAGCGGCCAGGCCGACGTGGCGTTCACCGATCCAGGCTCGCTGTTCTCCGCGCTGGACAAGGGCGAGAAGCTGCGCGCCATCTACGACATCTATCCGCAGAACGTGTTCAACGTGGTGTCGCTCAAGACCGCCAACATCACGAAGCCGGCCGACCTCAGGGGCAAGAAGATCGGCGTCTACAGCCTCGCCAGCGGCACCCGCCAGAACCTGCTGGTGCTGCTGCACCAGGCCGGCCTCACCGAAGCCGACGTCACCATCGTGGTCACCGGCTTGCTGAACTTCGCCCCGCTGTTGCAGGGCCAGGTCGACGCGACGGCCGCGACCGACACCGGCCTGCTGGTGGGCAAGCGCAAGGGCCTGGGCGACGTCAATGTGATGGAAGTGGGCAAGTACCTGAATGTCTCCAGCGACATGTACGTCGTGCGCGAAGAGGTTTACCAGCAGAAGAAGGCCGTGCTCAAGCGCTTCCTGAAGGCCTACCGCGACAGCGCGGCCTGGATGATCGCCAGCCCGCAGGAGGCCGCGCAGCTCGCGTCCAGGCGCGCGATCGACGGCACCGACCCGGCCATGAACCTGGAAATCATCCGCGTGCGCAACGCGTCCAGCGTCTCGGCCGCGACGCAGAAGAACGGCCTGGGCGCCTTTGACCTGGATTCGCTGCAAAAGGCCGCCGACGCCTACCGCAAGCTGGGACTGGTGCAGCGCGACATCAAGGTGTCCGACGTGGTCGCCCAGGACCTGCTGCCGGGACGATAAGGAGGCGCCATGAAGTTCGACGGCAAGGTGGTACTGGTGACCGGCGCAAGCCGCGGCATCGGTGCGGCCATCGCGCTGGCCTTCGCGGGCGAGGGCGCCACGGTGGTGGTGAACTACCGCAGCAACGACACCGCGGCAGCCGACGTGGTCGCGCAGTGCAAGGCGGCCGGCGGCGATGCCTGGGCGGTGCAGGCCGACGTCACCGCAACGGCGCAGGTGCAGGAGATGGTGGCGCAGGCCGTGGCCGAAATGGGCCGGATCGACGTCGTGGTGAACAACGCCTTCGGCTCGTACGCTTTCGATCCCGAGCAGCGCAAGATGTTCGGCGACGTCACCTGGGCCGATTACCAGGCGCAGTTCGAGGGCGCAGTGGGCTCGGCCTATCACGTGTGCCAGGCGGTGCTGCCGCATTTCCGGCAGCGCGCCCACGGCTGCATCGTCAACATCGTCAGCGACCTGGTCGAGCACCCGGTGGTGCCGTACCACGACTACGCCACCGCCAAGTCGGCGCTCGTGGGCTTCAGCCGCACGCTCGCCGCCGAGCTCGGGCCGCTGGGAGTGCGGGTCAATTGCGTCGCGCCCGGGCTGGTTTACCCGACCCAGGCCAGCGGCACCACCCGCGCGCAGTTCCGCGAAACCATCATGGCCGCGACGCCGCTGCGGCGCATCGCGAGTCCCGAGGATGTGGCCGGCCCGGTGCTGTTCCTGGCCTCGGACTGGAGCGGCTTCATGACCGGCCAGGTGCTGTTTGTCGACGGCGGCCTGGTGATGCGGTGACGCCGGAAACACACATGAAGCCGCTCACCATCGGCATTGCCGGCGCGGGCCTGTTGGGGCGCCTGCTGGCGTGGCAACTCGCGCGCGACGGCCACCGCATCTGCGTGTTCGATCCGGCGGCCGGCCCCGAGCCTGCCTACGACCGCGTCCAGGCGGCGGCTTTCTCGGCGGCCGGCATGCTCAGCCCGCTGGCGGAACTGGACAACAGCTCGGCCGAGGTCGCGCTCATGGGCTGGCGCTCGCTGGTGCTGTGGCCGCGGATCATCGAAACGATGCGAACGCCGCCGCAGTTCCGCGCCGACGGCAGCCTGATGCTCGCGCACCGCAGCGATCTGGCGACGGCGCAGCGGGTGCTGTCGCGCCTGGACGGCGCTGTCCCCGATACACCCCGGGCCC
>JAAOZX010000459.1 GCA_012274225.1 Comamonadaceae bacterium
TCCTGCTCGGTCTTGAACTTGAACACCGGTGCCACCGGCCCGAAGGTTTCCTCGCGCGCGCACAGCATGCTGGCGGTGGCGCCGGAGATGACCGTGGGCTGGAAGAACTGGCCTTTCATCTTGGCGCCGCCCACCACCACCTTGCCGCCCTTGGCGAGGGCATCGGCCACGTGGCGCTCGACCTTCGCCACGGCGGCTTCCTCGATCAGCGGGCCTTGCACCACGCCGTCCTCGAAGCCGTTGCCGACCTTCAGCCCCTTGACCTTGGCCGAGAACTTCTCGACGAACTGGTCGTAAACGCCTTCCTGTACATAGATGCGGTTGGCACACACGCAGGTCTGGCCGGCGTTACGGTACTTGCTGGCCATCGCCCCTTCGACGGCCGAATCGATGTCGGCGTCGTCGAAAACGATGAAGGGCGCGTTGCCGCCCAGTTCGAGTGCGAGTTTCTTGACCGTCGGCGCACTTTGCGCCATCAAGATTCGGCCAACCTCGGTCGAACCGGTGAAGCTGATGTGGCGTACGGTGTCGCTGGCGCAAAACACCTTGCCCACGGCGACGCTGTTGGCGCCGTCGGCGGTGAGCAGGTTCAGCACGCCCGCCGGTATGCCGGCACGCATCGCCAGTTCGGCCGCGGTCAGGGCCGTCAGGGGTGTCAACTCGGCTGGCTTGATCACCACCGGGCAGCCGGCGGCCAGGGCCGGCGCGACCTTGCGGGTGATCATGGCCAGCGGGAAGTTCCACGGCGTGATCGCTGCGCAGACGCCGATCGGCTGACGGATCACGATCAGGCGGCGGTTGTTGTCGAATTGCGGGAGGGTCTCGCCGTTCACGCGCTTGGCTTCTTCGGCGTACCACTCGACGAAGCTGGCACCGTAGGCCACTTCACCCTTCGCTTCGGCGAACGGCTTGCCCTGTTCAGCCGTCATGATGCGGCCCAGGTCCTCCTGGTTCGCCATCAGCAGGTCGTACCACTTGCGCAGCACGATGCTGCGTTCCTTGCCGGTCTTGCTGCGCCAGGCTGGCCAGGCGGCGTTGGCCGCGGCAATTGCGGCTTCGGCTTCCTTGGGTCCGAGATTGGCAACATCGTCCAGCTTGGCGCCGGTGCTGGGATCGTGCACGTCGAAGCGGGCCGGTCCCTTGACCCATTCGCCGTTGATCAACGCGTCGGTCTTGAGCAGGCTGGGGTCCTTGAGCAGGCCGAGGGGGGAGGTTTTCATGTCCATGGCAGTTCTCCGATAGCAATTCTTTACCGATAGCGTACACCCGGCAGCACGCACAGCATCTCGTAGAGCAGGTTTGCCCCCAGGAGCGCGGTGTTGCCGGAAGGATCGTATGGCGGCGCAACTTCCACCAGGTCGGCGCCCACGACGTTCAGGCCCCGGCAGCCCCGCACGATTTCCAGGGCCTGCGGCACGGTCAGGCCGCCGATTTCGGGCGTGCCGGTGCCGCCGGCGAAGGCGGGGTCGATGCCGTCGATGTCGAAGCTGATGTAGACGGGGTGTTGCGGCCCGATGTGCTCGCGCACCTGCTGCATGAGCGGCGCGAGCGAGCGATACCACACCTCGTGCGCCTGCACGATCGTGAAGCCCTGCCGGCGCGGCCAGTCGAAATCGTCGGCGGCATAGCCGGTGCCGCGCAGGCCGATCTGCCAGACCCTGTCGCAAGCCAGCAGTCCTTCCTCGACGGCGCGGCGAAAAGGCGTGCCGTGCGCGACGGGCTCGCCGAACATCTCGTCGTTGACGTCGGCATGCGCGTCCACATGGACCAGCGCCACCGGACCGTGCTTTTTGGCGATCGATCGCAGGATCGGCAGCGCAATGGTGTGGTCGCCGCCGATGGTCAATGGTCGGCAGGCGCAGGCCACCACACCGTCATAGAACGCGCCGATGATGGCCAGCGACTTGTCGAGCGAAAAGGTGTTGATCGCCACGTCGCCCAGGTCCGCCACCTGCAGGGTGTCGAACGGTGCTGCGCCGGTCGCCATGTTGTAGGGCCGCAGCAGGGCGGATTCCGCGCGCACCTGGCGCGGCCCGAAGCGCGCGCCGGCACGGTTCGAAGTGCCGATATCCAGCGGCACACCGATGAACGCCGCGTCCAGGCCTCGCGGCGATTCGGCCGCCGGCAGCCGCATCATGGTCGCCAGGCCCGCGAAGCGCGGCATGGCGTTGCCGCTTTGCGGCTGGTTGCGAAGGGATCGGTCTTGCATTCAGGTCATTTGGCCCGGCGGCCGCGCAGCCACTCCAGCGCGAGCAGCAGGCTGGTCGTGAAAAGGATCAGCAGGGTCGCCACGGCGGCGATGGTCGGAGTGATGTTCTCGCGGATGCCGGTGAACATCTGGCGCGGCAGCGTCACCTGTTCGGGTCCGGCCAGGAACAGGGTCACCACCACTTCGTCGAACGAGGTGGCGAAGGCGAACAGCGCACCGGAGATGACGCCCGGTGCGATCACCGGCAGGGTGACGCGGAAGAACGTGACGACCGGATTGGCACCCAGGCTGAGCGACGCGCGCACCAGGTTATCGTTGAAGCCCTGCAGCGTGGCCAGGACCGTCGTCAGCACGAAGGGGGCGCCGAGCGCTGCATGCACGATGATCAGACCCGCGTAGCTGTCGACCAGGCCGAACGGCGCGAAGAACAGGTACGTGGCGACGCCCACCACGACGATGGGCACCACCATGGGTGCGATCAGCAGGCCCATCAACGCGCCCTTGAAGGCGAAATCGGTGCGCGCCAGCCCGACCGCCGCCAGCGTGCCCAGTACGGTGGCGATCACGGTGGCAAGCGGTGCGACGATGAAGCTGTTGCGTGCAGCGCGGATCCATTCGTCGGAGGTGAACAGGTTCTGGTACCACCTCAGGGACCAGCCCGGAATCGGATACACCAGGAACGAGGAGTCGGCGAACGACAGGGGCACGATGACGATGATGGGCAGCAGCAGGAAGGCCAGCACCCCGACGCAGCCGATGCGCAGCGCCCACCAGCCCAGCTTGTCCAGGGGCGTGGCGTAAGCGGGGAAATCGGGCCGCATCGTCGCGAGGATTTTCATGCGATCACCCCAGGCTCAGTTCCGTCTTCATCAGCCGGCGGTACAGCGCGTAGAGCACCAGCGTGGCGGCCAGCAGCAGCGTGCCGAGCGCCGCGGCCATGCCCCAGTTGACATTGACGTTGGTGTACTGCGCCACGTAGTACGACAGCATCTGATCGCTCGCCCCGCCCAGCAGCGCGGGCGTCACGTAGTAGCCGATGGCCAGGATGAACACGAGCAGACCGCCAGCGCCGATGCCGGGATAGGTCTGCGGCACGTACACGCGCAGGAACGCTGCCAGCGGCGAGCTGCCGAGCGATACCGCCGCACGCAGGTAGGTCGGCGGCACGCTCTTCATGACGCTGTACAGCGGCAGGATCATGAATGGCAGCAGGATGTGCGTCATGGCGATGATCACGCCGGTGCGGTTGAACAGCAGCGCCAGCGGCTGCTCGACGAGGCCCAGTCCCATCAGGGCGCGGTTGACCAGCCCCGCCGACTGCAGCAGCACGATCCAGGCCGCTACCCGCACGAGGATCGATGTCCAGAACGGAACCAGTACCAGGATCATCAGCACGTTGGCGCGCCGGGACGGAAGGGTGCTGAGCCAGTAGGCGAGCGGATAGCCCAGCACCAGGCACCACAGCGTGACGACCGCGCTGATGCCGAAGGTGCGCGCCAGGATGCCCCCGAACACGCGCTGGTCCTCAGGCATGCGCTCGATACCGCCCTGCGCGCCGCGGCGCAGGTCCAGCGAGGCCAGCAGGTAGTCACCGGTCCAGCGCGAGCCGTTCTTGGCGATGGCCTGCCAGTACTTGACCTCGGTCCAGCGCTGGTCCAGCGCGATCAGTTTCGACTTGACGCCCGCCGCGTCGGCGGCGCCCTCCAGTGGCAGCGCCCGGTAGGTGTTCATCACCAGCGAGCGGGCACCCGCCACCTCGGTGTTGAGGCGGCGCGCCAGGGCGCCGGCATCGGCGCGATGCGGCAGCGCCCCGAGATCGGCCGCCAGCGCCGCGAAGGCTTCGGGCGGCGGCACGGCCAGGCGATTCCACTTGTCGAGCGCCACCACGGTGCGCGGCAGCGCGTCCACCACTTCCGGGTTCTCGACCGCGCGCTTGAGCAGTGCCGCGATCGGAACCAGGAAAGTGAGCAGCAGGAAGAACAGCAGTGGCAGCGTCAGCGCGAACGCCCGCAGCTTGCGGCTGCGCTCCGCGCGCGAGAGCGAACCGCGCAGCGCGCCCGGGCTGCCGATACCGGCCGGGGGTGGGGCTGCCAGTGCCGTCATGGCTTTACTGCGTGGCCCAGGAGGCGAAGCGCTTCTCGAGTTCCTCGCCCTGGTCGGCCCAGAACTTCACGTTGAACTGCACCGCCGTCTTGGCGTTGGCGGGAGCCGTGGGCAGGTTGGCCAGCGTCTTGGCATCCAGCTTGGGGATCGCCTTGGTGTTGGTCGGCCCGTAGGCGATGTTCTTCGCGTATTCGGCTTGCGCTTCGGGCGTGCTGGCAAAGGCGATGAACTTCATCGCGGCATCCTTGTTGGGGGTGCCCTTCGGGACGGTCCAGTAGTCCAGGTCGTAAATGCCGCCGGTCCAGGTGATCTTCAGGTTCTTGCCTTCGCGGTTGGCGGCATCGATGCGGCCGTTATAGACGGTGCTCATGATGACGTCCCCCGCCACCAGGAACTGCGGCGGCTGCGCCCCGGCTTCCCACCACTGGATGTTCGGCTTGAGCTCGGTCAGCTTCTTGAATGCGCGCTCGGCGCCTTCCTTGGTGGCCAGCACCTTGTAGACGTCGGCGGGTTTGACGCCGTCGGCCATCAGCGCGAACTCGAGGTTGTAGCGCGCGCCCTTGCGCATGCCGCGCTTGCCCGGGATCTTCTTCACGTCCCAGAAATCCGCCCAGGTCGTGGGCGGGGTCTTGAGCTTGTCGCCGTTGTAGGCCATCACGGTGGACCACACGAAGATACCGACGCCGCATTCGGTGACAGCGGCGGGCACGAAGTCGGCCTTGGGAGCGATCTTGGCGTAGTCGAGTCTCTCGAACAGCCCCTCGTCGCAGCCGCGTGCCACGTCGGGCGACTCGACTTCCACCACGTCCCAGGTGATCTTCTTGGTCTCGACCATGGCCTTGATCTTGGCCTGCTCGCCGTTGTATTCGACCGGTACCACCTTCACGCCCGTCTTCTCGATCGGCTCGTAGAAGGCCTTCTTCTGGGCGTTCGCGTTGGCGCCGCCGAAGTTGACGACCGTGATCTGGGTCTGCGCCGCGGCCGGCAGGATGATCGCCGCAAGGGCGGCGAGCGCGAGGGGTTTGAGTGTCATGGCTGTCTCCTGGTTGAAAGTGAATCAGATGTAAACGCGAAGATGTTCTTCGGCCGCGTAGAGCAGCACGACGTCACCGCGCGCCGCAACTTCCCCGCCGCCGAGCGGGAGCTTGACGGTGGCTTCGGGCTGGCCGGCGATGGTGCAGCGCAGGCGCAGGTGGTCGCCGAAATAGATGACGTCGGCTACCGTGGCCTCGAAGGTGTTGGCCTCATTCAGCGCGCCGGCCAGTTCCAGTCGTTCCGGACGGATGCAGCACTGCACGTTGTCGCCGACCTTCGCGTCGTTGACGTTCAGGCCGGTGACGCGCGAGCCGTTGGACAGGCCCACCGTGCAACTGGCACCCGCGGTTGCGGTCACAACGCCGTCCAGCACCGTGTTGTCACCCACGAATCCGGCCACGAAGCGGTTGGCCGGGGCTTCATAAAGCCGGTCGACCTTGTCCACCTGTTGGACGAAACCGTCGTTGAAGACGGCCACCCGGTCCGACATTGTCAGGGCCTCGGACTGGTCGTGCGTCACATAGACAAAAGTCACCCCCAGGCGCCGGTGCAATTCCTTCAGCTCGATCTGCATGTGCTCTCGCAACTGCTTGTCCAGCGCGCCCAGCGGCTCGTCCATCAGCACCAGTTGCGGCTCGAATACCAGTGCGCGCGCCAGCGCCACGCGCTGCTGCTGGCCGCCTGACAACTGCCCCGGATAACGCGATCCCAGGGTGCCCAGGCGCACCATGTCCAGCGCCGTTTCGACCTTCGGTTTGCGGTCGTTGCGGTTGATGCCGCGCACGCTCAGCGGATACGCCACGTTCTCGGCCACTGTCATGTGCGGAAACAAGGCGTAGTTCTGGAACACCATCCCGAAGTGGCGCTTGTGCGGCGGAGTGCGGGTGATCGGTACGCCGGCCAGGCTGATCTCGCCGGTGGTGGGCGTTGCAAAGCCGGCCAGCATCATCAAGGTGGTGGTCTTGCCCGACCCGGATGGCCCCAGCAGCGTGAGGAACTCGCCGCGCCGGATCTCCAGGTTGAGGTCGCGCACCACCAGGCTGGTTCCGTCGTAGGTCTTGTTCACGCCGTTGAAGCTCACCAGCGGCGGCTGCAACAACGTGAGCGACGGCGCGCGGCTGCCGTCGCGCGGGCGGATTTCGGTCGCAACGGGGGTGGCGGTCGACATGGCCGGCAATCAGGCGCCGCAATGGTTCAGGCAGTCGGCCAGGATGCCCAGGCCTTCGTCGAGCAGGGCGTCGGCGGCTGTCAAGGGCACCAGGATGCGCACCACGTTGCCCCAGGTGCCGCAGGTCAGCAGGATGAGGCCACGCTGCGCCGCCTCGGCGACGATGCGCTTGGCGAGATCCGCATCGGGCTGGAGCGCGTTCCCGCCCCTGGCCAGCTCGAACGCCACCATCGCGCCGAGCCCGCGCACGGCGCAGATCCCGGCATGGCGTTGCGCCATGGTTGTCAGGGCCGAGGTCAGGCGCTCGCCGACTTGCCGTGCACGAGCGACCAGGTTCTCGCGTTCGAACACGTCCAGCACGGCCAGCGCGGCGGCACAGCCCACCGGGCTGCCGGCATAGGTTCCGCCCAGGCCGCCCACGGGGGGCGCGTCCATCACATCCGCGCGGCCGACCACGGCCGACAGCGGGAAGCCGCCGGCCAGCGATTTGGCCACCGTGATCATGTCGGGCGCCACGCCCATCTGCTCCACGGCGAACCAGGTGCCGGTGCGGCCGGCGCCGGTCTGCACCTCGTCGGCGATCAGCAGGATGCCGTTGGCATCGCACAGCGCCCGCAAGCGTTTGAACAATTCGGGCGGCGCCACATTGAAGCCGCCCTCGCCCTGCACCGGCTCGATGATGATCGCGGCGACCCTTGTCGGCTCGATGTCGTTGCGGAAGATCGCCTCGATCGAAGCAATCGAGTGGTCCACTGTCACGCCGCGCGCCGCATCCGGGAAGGCGGCGTGGAAGATGTCGCCCGGGAAGGGCCCGAACCCGGTCTTGTATGGCGCAACCTTGCCGGTCATGCCCAGCGTAAGCAGGGTGCGGCCGTGATAACCCCCACCGAAGGCGATCACACCGGGACGGCCGGTCGCGACGCGTGCGATCTTCACGGCGTTTTCCACCGCTTCCGCACCGGTTGTCAGGAACAGCGTCTTCTTGGCGAAGTTGCCGGGCGCCAGCGCGTTCAGGCGCTCTGCCAGGGCGATGTAGGGCTCGTACGGCAGCACCTGGAACGCCGTGTGAGTGTAAAGGTCGAGCTGGGCCTTCACCGCCGCGATCACCGCCGGATGCCGGTGGCCGGTATTGAGCACGGCGATGCCGCCGGTGAAGTCGATGTAGCGCCGCCCCTCGACGTCGAACACCTCGGCGTTCTCGGCGCGGGCCGCGAAGATGGCGGGGTGGGCATGGCCGACGCCACGCGGGACGGCGGCTTGCCGGCGCGCCAGCAGGGCGGCATTGGTCAGGTGGATCTCTCGTTGCATGGTGGTTCTCCGATCGGGGCAGCGGTTTGCTGCCAGGGTTGCCCGCACTGTAGGAGCGCAGGCGCACGGCTAACATATACAGATGGTCCCCGCCGCCGATGCACTGTGCCGGTGGAGTGGCCTGTACATACAAACCCTAAGCCCGGACCGCGACACCCATGTTCGCCCTCGACAGCAAGTTGCCGACGCCGCTGGTCACCCAGATCGTGGAAGGGTTCCGGCGCATGATCGACGACGGCCAGTTGCGAGCCGGCACCAAGCTGCCCTCGATCCGTCAGTTTGCGCACACCCACGCCGTCAGCGTGTACACGGTGGTCGACGCCTATGATCGGCTGGTGGCCCTGGGATTCTTCGCTTCGCGGCCGCATTCCGGGTTCTTCGTTCGTGGGCGCGCCACCGGCGCGCTGGCCCAGACCAGCATCCGGGGCAGCTACACCTTCGACTCGATGTGGTACATGCGCCGCATCTTCGAGAACCGGGCGCTGCGCAGCAAACCCGGCTGCGGATGGCTGCCCAACGACTGGCTGTTCGCGGAGGGCCTGAAGCGCAGCCTGCGCAACGTCGCGGCCGACGAAGGGATCGATCTCGGCGGCTACGGCGAGCCCAAGGGCTATCCGCCGCTGCGCCAGCTGGTGCGCGACCTGCTGGCCGAACACGAGGTGGTCACCACGGCGGAACAGGTGCTGCTCACCCACGGCTCCAGCCAGGCGCTGGACCTGGCGGCGCGCCGGCTGGTGCGCGCGGGCGATGCGGTGCTGGTGGACGAGCCGGGCTATGCCAACCTGCTGTCATCGCTGCGCTTTCTGGGCGCGCGCCTGGTCGGCGCCCCGCGCACGCCACAGGGCTGGGACCTGGACGTGCTGGAGGCGCGCATCAAGGAGCACCGCCCCAAGGTGTTCTTCACCCATCCGCGACTGCAGAGCCCCACGGCCTCCACCGCGCAGCTGTCGCACCTGCATCGGGTGCTGCAGCTGGCGGAAAAATACGATTTCCTGGTGGTGGAAAACGACATCTACCTGGACCTGGATCCGGAGCCCCGGCCGTCGCTGGCCGGCCTCGATCAATTGCAGCGCGTCGTCTACATCAGCAGCTTTTCCAAGACCATTTCGCCCAACATCCGGGTCGGCTACCTGGCCGCGCAGCCCGACCTGCTGGAGGACCTGGCGCAGATGAAGATGCTGTCAGGGCTGACTTCCTCCGAATTCACCGAGCGGCTCGCCTACGGCGCGCTCCTGGACGGGCGCTGGCGCAAGCACCTCAAGGGTGTGCGCGAGCGCCTGGCCCAGGCCCACCAGGTGGCCGCGGTGCGATTGCTGGAGCTGGGCTTCGAGCTGTTCTGCGAGCCCAAGGCGGGGATGTTCCTGTGGGCCAGGCACCCCGACATCGCCAGCGGGGCCGAGCTGTCGTACAAGGCGGCGGAGCACGACATCATGCTGGGGCCGGGCCATCTGTTCGCCACCGACCTGGCGCCCAGCCCCTGGCTGCGGTTCAACGTCGCCTACTGCACCGACGGCGCTGTCTTCTCGTTCCTCGAGACCGAGTGCCGGGCGGCGGGTTGAACTGCCCGGCCGGCGACGTGACCTCTGGCCTCCGTTTTTTTGAACGCAGAGGACGCAAAGGATGCGCAGAGAACGCAGAGGAATTCAGTTGTGAATTTCAATTCCTGCTTCTCCTTTGCGTCCTTTGCGTAATCTCTGCGCCTTTCTGCGTTCAAAAGACGTTCCGCGAGCCAACGCGCTCCGGGCAGCGGCAGAAGTGGGGACAGAGATCCCGGCGCCTGAAGGTTTGCGCCTCCCCCGGTAAAATCAATGGTTTGCCTCGCCGCCGCGTGGCGCCGCTCGCGCCAAGGACCCCCCGCATGACCCCCCAGTTCACCGTCGCCGACATCCGCAAGACCTTCCTGGACTTTTTCGCATCCAAGGGCCACACCGTGGTCCCGTCCAGCCCGCTGGTGCCGGCCAACGACCCGACGCTCATGTTCACCAATTCCGGCATGGTGCAGTTCAAGGACGTGTTCCTGGGCACCGACAAGCGGCCTTATGTGCGCGCGGCGTCGGTGCAGGCCTGCCTGCGCGCCGGCGGCAAGCACAACGACCTGGAAAACGTCGGCTACACGGCCCGGCACCACACCTTCTTCGAGATGCTGGGCAACTGGAGCTTCGGCGACTACTTCAAGCGCGAATCGCTGAAATGGGGCTGGGAGCTGCTCACCGAGGTGTACAAGCTGCCTGCGGACAAGCTCTGGGCCACCGTCTATATCGACGATGACGAGGCCTATGACATCTGGACGAAGGAGATCGGCCTGCCGCCCGAGCGCGTGGTGCGCATCGGCGACAACAAGGGTGCGAAATACGCCTCCGACAATTTCTGGATGATGGCCGACACCGGGCCCTGCGGCCCCTGCTCCGAAATCTTCTACGACCACGGCCCGCACATCCCCGGCGGCCCGCCCGGCTCGCCGGACGCCGATGGCGACCGCTACATCGAGATCTGGAACCACGTATTCATGCAGTTCGACATGCAGCCCGACGGCAGCGTGCGCAACCTGCCCGCGCCCTGCGTCGACACCGGGATGGGGCTGGAGCGGCTGGCCGCGATCATGCAGCACGTGCACAGCAACTACGAGATCGACCTGTTCGAGCGGCTGATCAAGGCGGCGTCGCGGGAAACCGGCGAGAAGGACCTGCGCAACAACTCGCTGCGGGTGATCGCCGACCACATCCGCGCCACTTCGTTCCTGGTGAGCGACGGCGTGATCCCGTCCAACGAGGGCCGCGGCTACGTGCAGCGCCGCATCATCCGGCGCGCGATCCGCCACGGCTACAAGCTGGGCAAGAAGACGCCGTTCTTCCACAAGCTGGTGCCGGAGCTGGTTGCGCTGATGGGGGATGCTTATCCCAGGCTGCGGGCCGATCAGAAGAGAATCGTCGACGTGCTCAAGGCCGAAGAGGAGCGCTTCTTCGAGACGCTGGAAAACGGCATGGAGATCCTCGACGCGGCACTGGCCGGCGGGCAGAAGGTTTTGCCCGGCGAGGTTGCATTCAAGTTGCACGACACCTATGGCTTCCCGCTCGACCTGACCAACGACGTCTGCCGCGAGCGCGGCGTGAGCGTTGACGAGGCCGGCTTCAACGCCGCAATGGACAAGCAGAGGGCCCAGGGCCGCGCCGCCGGCAAGTTCAAGATGGACCGCGCGCTGGAATACGGCGGCGCGGCCAACGTGTTCACCGGCTATGGCAGGCTGGAAGGTGCGGCAACTGTCGTCGCTCTGTACGCCGAAGGGGCGGCCACCAGCGAGCTGAAGGCCGGGCAGACCGGCCTGGTTGTGCTCGACACGACACCGTTCTACGCCGAGTCGGGCGGGCAGGTCGGAGATGAGGGGATGATCGAGAGCCCCTCATCCCCATCTCCCCAGAGGGGCGAGGGAGCGAAATTCCAGGTCGACGACACGCAGAAGATCAAGTCCGACGTGTTCGGGCACCATGGCACGCTGCAGCTGGGTACGCTCAAGGTGGGCGATGCGGTGACAGCCAAGGTCGACATGGCCAAGCGCCACGCGACCATGCGCAACCACAGCGTCACCCACCTGATGCACAAGGCCCTGCGTGAAGTGCTGGGCGACCACGTGCAACAGAAGGGCTCGCTGGTCGATGCCGACAAGACCCGCTTCGACTTCACCCAAAACCAGCCGGTGACGCCCGACCAGATCCGCGAGATCGAACGGCGCGTCAACGCCGAGATCCTGGCCAATCGGGAGACGCAGGCCCGGGTGATGGACATCGAGGCGGCGCAGAAAACCGGGGCGGTGATGCTGTTCGGCGAGAAGTACGGCGATGTGGTCCGGGTGCTCGACATCGGTACCAGCCGCGAGCTGTGCGGCGGCACGCACGTGGCCCGTACCGGCGACATCGGCCTGTTCAAGGTGCTGTCCGAAGGCGGCGTAGCGGCCGGCATCCGGCGGATCGAAGCGGTGACCGGCGCGAACGCGCTGGCCTACACGCAGCAGCTTGAGGCGACGGTGAACGGCGTGGCCGGAACCTTGAAGGCGGCGCCCACCGAAGTGCAGGGGCGCCTGGGCCAGGTGCTGGACCAGGTCCGCGCGCTGGAAAAGGAAGTGGCCCAGCTCAAGGGCAAGCTGGCGTCGTCGCAGGGCGATGAGTTGATCGCGCAGGCGGTCGACGTCAAGGGCATCAAGGTGCTGGCGGCCCGCCTGGACGGCGCCGACGCCAAGACCTTGCGCGACACCATGGACAAGCTCAAGGACAAGCTGAAGACGGCGGCGATCGTGCTGGCGGCGGTCGACGGCAACAAGGTGCAGATTGCGGCGGGGGTCACCGCCGACAGCATGGGCAAGGTCAAGGCCGGCGAGCTGGTCAACTTCGTCGCCCAGCAGGTGGGCGGCAAGGGCGGCGGCAAGGCCGACATGGCCATGGCCGGCGGCACCGAGCCGGCCAAATTGCCAGGCGCGCTGCAATCGGTCCAGGCCTGGGTGGCCGAGCGGCTGTAACGGTCGATAACGCGGCCTGGAAGGCCGCGTCCTTCAGCGCTTGCGGAACACCAGGTCCCAGACGCCGTGGCCCAGCTTGAGGCCGCGGTTCTCGAACTTGGTCAGCGGGCGGTAATGCGGGCGCGCCGCGAAGGTCTCCGCGGTATTTTCGAGCTGCGGCTCTGCCGACAGCACTTCGAGCATCTGCAGCGCATACGACTCCCAATCGGTGGCGCAGTGCAGGTAGCCGCCGCTGCGCAGGCGTGAGGCCAGCTTCTTCACCACGGGAGCCTGGATCAATCGGCGCTTGTTGTGGCGGGCCTTGTGCCAGGGGTCCGGGAAGAACACATGCACACCGGCCAGGCGGCCGACCGGGACCATGTGCTCCAGCACTTCCACGGCGTCGTGCTGCACGATGCGGATGTTCGTCAACCCTTGTTCGGCAATTCGCTTGAGCAGCGCACCGACGCCGGGCTCGTGCACCTCGCAGCACAGGAAATTGATGTCGGGCATGAGTGCGGCGATCTGCGACGTGGCTTCGCCCATGCCGAAACCGATCTCCAGCACCGTCGGTGCCTCGCGCTGGAACACCGCCGCCAGATCCGGCGCTTGCGTCCGGTAAGGCAGCAGGAAGCGCTCGCCTTGTTCGGCCAGGGCCCGGGCCTGCGCCGGCGTGGTACGGCCGGTGCGGCGCACGAAGCTGCGGATGGCTCGGGGGTGTTCCACGCCTGGAGGCGCGGCACTGGCGGAGGGGGGAGGGGTGTTGGCCGGTTCAGTCACGCGGCAGATTGTAGGATTCGGCCCATTGCCGCACCCACGCGGCCAGCGCGGTCGCCGTCGGTCCCCCACGCGGTGTCAGCCCCAGCACTGCGGCTGCGCTGTTGAGCGCGCGCAGCGGTTGCTCCGTCTCCAGCGCCGCCGCACCGTTCTGCTTGGACAGCTTTTCGCCGTTGGTTGTCAGCACCAGCGGGGTGTGCAGGTAACCCGGCGTCGCCAGGCCGAGCGCGCGTTGCAGCAGGACCTGCCGCGCCGTGTTGTCCGCCAAATCCTCCCCGCGCACCACCTGTGTGACGCTCTGGTCGGCGTCATCCACCACCACTGCCAATTGGTAGGCCCACAGACCGTCGGCGCGCCCCAGCACGAAGTCGCCGACCTCCTGTTCCACATCCTGGTGTTGGGGACCGAGCCGCCGATCGTTCCAGCGCACGATTCCCGGCGTGACGCGCAAGCGCCAAGCCCGCGCCGGCCGTCCGTTCAGGCCGCCGCGGCAGGTCCCGGGGTAGACGCGCTCGCCGTGCCGGCTGCGGGGTCGCCCTTGTGCCGCCAACGCCTGCTCGATGTCCTTGCGGGAACAGGCGCAGGGATAGGCCAGACCTTGAGCGACCAGGCGGTCGAGCGCGGCCTGGTAACGTGGGCCGCGCTGCGACTGCCAAAGCGGCGGCTCGTCGGGCATCAGGCCGCAGGCGGCGAGTTGGCGCAGGATCCACTGGTCTGCGCCCGCGACGCAGCGGGGGCTGTCGACGTCTTCGATGCGTACCAGCCAGTGGCCGTCGTGAGCGCGGGCGTCCAGCCAGCTCGCCAGGGCCGCCACCAGCGATCCGGCATGCAAGGGTCCGGTGGGCGAGGGCGCGAACCGTCCGACGTAACGCGTGGCCACGGTCCCAACCTGCGCAACCGCAAGCGTTCCCGCGACGCTCCCCGACGTCATGGCTTCTCAGCCGCGATGGACCGCCAATGCGAGTTCCAGCCCGGAGACGAAAGCATTTTCGACGCGGTGGCCCAGGCACCAGTCGCCGCACACGCCGACCCGGGCTTTGGGGTCCCACAGGTGGCTGGTTCCCAGGGGATTCTCGGTGCGGGCCCAGCGCCAGCGATGCACCTGCGCATACGCCGGTTCGGCATAGATGCCGGTGACTTCGGCGAATGCCTTGAGCAGCTTGGCCTGGATCCGGGCTTCATCGTCTTCCAGATGCTCTTTCGACCATTCCGGGCTGGCCTGCACGGTCCAGCGTTCGACGGCGGAGCGGCCCGGCTTGGACGACTCGCGCGCCAGCCAGGCGATCCGGTGATGGGTGCTGTGAGCCGCGTTCCATTGGGGTCCGAGATGAGCCAGGGTCGGCTGCACGGCCTGCGGAAAAGCCAGCATCAGTGTCCAGCAAGGCGCGACGGTGACCGGCGCCATGCGCTGCGCCAGCGCCGGCGCGACGCCCGATTGCCCCAACAACCCGGCAGCCAATGCATGGGGCACCGCCAGCAGCACGGCGTCGAAGCCGGAGAACACATGGACCGAATCCTGCGGCCCGCTGGTGTGCAATTGCCAGCGCCGTTGATCGATCGCGTCGGGCTCGATGCGGCTCACCCGGGTCTGCAGCTCCAGCGCGCCGGCCGCTGCCAGCGGCTGGGCCCAATGCCGCGCCAGCGAATCCATGGCGGGCACGCTCACCCAGTGGGCCTCGAGGGCGGGCAGGGCGGCCTCGGCGACCCGGCCGTGCGGATCCAGCACCCGCACCGCGTTCGCGCTCCAGGGCTTGCGCGCCGCCTGCGAAACCGACAACGCCAGCTCGAAGCGACGGTCACGTACCGTGAAGTACTGGGCGCCATTGTCGAAGCTGCCGAAGGGCGTGTCGCAGCTGGCCATGCGTCCGCCGACAGCGGGCCGCTTCTCCAGCAGCGTGACCTGGTGGCCGGCCTGGGTCAGCGTCCGGGCGCAGGCGAGGCCCGCGATGCCCGCGCCGATCACGGCGATCTTCTGTTCTTGGTGTGCCATTGCGGTTCATTGTGGCATGACGGCGAGCCCGCTCTTTGCCGCATCAGGCTCTCGCATGCTGCCCGATCAGCGCACGGCGCGTCCGCGGGCTTTCCAGCTGCGCCAACCACCATTGCAGCGCGCGGCCCGGGCCGGGACTGGTGCGCCACGCATAACTGAGGCGCGCCAACCGGGCGCTGCGCTCGACCTCCTTGACGACCAGCCGGCCGGCCTGGACATAGGGCCGCGCCATCGGTTCGGGGACGAACCCGCCGCCCAGGCCCCGCAGTTGCGCATCCAGCTTGGCGCGCATCGTCGGCACCGTCAGGACATCCTGCCCCGCCAGCAGGCCCAACGTGAGGCCGGTGCCGCGCTGCAAGGAATCGGCCACTGCGATGGCCCGGTGTTGCTGCAGCAGATCGTCGGGCAAGGGCTCCTGGCGGGCTGCCAGCGGATGATGCGGCGCCACGGCATAGACAA
>JAAOZX010000085.1 GCA_012274225.1 Comamonadaceae bacterium
CGACGGGTCCGGCGCGGCGTTGGGGAGCACTTCGCAACCTTGCGGCATGGTCGGTCTCGTGAATCAGCGCCTGGTGGGGATGTCGAGCTCGCGCAGCTCGGACAGCACTTCGGCCGTCATCGCGTCATTGACCTCCGCGAGGCGCCAATAGCCCGCGGGGTCGGAGAGATACAGCGCGGCAAGGTGATCGGGCCGCTCGCCCTGCCGCCGCAGATGCCGGCCGCGCAAGTCTTGCAGTGGCGCGGGCGCCGGCGGCACGACTTCCACGGTCCGGCCGCGTGCGTCGACCACCAGCACCGTCGGCAAGCCGACGTAGCGGCTCTTGGGGTCGAAGAGGGTCATGCCGGGGGTCCTTTCTTCGATCAGATCGGCAGCATGCCGATGATGGATTCCACCGAGTTCGCGAGATTGGCCGTGGCCAGCACCTCCTTTTGCGCGCGGGTGAATTTGTAGCAGGCGCGTGCAATGTCGGCGGCCGCGCCCGTGGCCATGTCACCGGTGACCTGCACCAGGTCGTCGAGGTCGAGCACCCGGATACCGATGGTGGCCTTCGCGCGCGTCGGGTACAGCAGCGGCGAATACTGCTGTTCCTCGATCGAGAGGGTGGTGATCCGCACGGGCACGATGCGACCCGGCCCCCAGAAGAACAGCACGATGGGCGCTTCCTTGCGCCGCAGCTGCTCGCTCTGTGCCGCGGCACCGCCACCCACGCTGAGTCCACCGGCCGAGAAGGACACCGAGCCGCTCACCGAGCCCAGCAAGCCGCCGAGCAGGCTGTCGCCCGGCGGATACAGCAGCATTTCAATGGCGGCCAGGCGATCCGCGACGCCGGTGGCCACGGCCACGGGATGTAGCTCCGGCTGCTCCAGCGCATCGGTGGCGTCGAGCTCGAGCACCAGCGAAAACGTTTCGGCCGGATCGTAGGGCTGGGTGAGCGCGTAGCGCTGCTGCGCCGTGAGCTCGGCGCGCGTGCCCACGCCCGCGTCGTTCACGCTCACCTCGCGCTGCGGCGGCTGCCACGGCGTCAGCGAGCGCGTCATCGTCTCCGGGTTGTACTGGAAGATGATGATGTTGGGCACCGGGATCAGCATCGGCGCGCCGAAATAGATGAGTGCGCCTTTGAGCAGCAGGGGGCTGTTGGGGTAGGACATGACGGGTGAACCTCAAGGCGTGGGCCAGCCCGCTGCCGACATGACGCGGTCGTTGTTTGCCCGCGCGCGTTCCCATACCCGGTCCATGTCGCCCTCGTTCAGGTCGTACTCGCTCTTCAGGTCCGGGCTGTCGGGCGAGACCAGGTTCTCCGCGTGGCGCGCGGCGATGCGGCGGTAGTAGGCACGCTCCTCACCGCGCAGCCCTTCCTTCAGGCGGCCGATCATGCGTTCGTGCATCCAGTGGTAGGTTGCCACGGCGGCGCTGTAGATCTCGCGCTCCACGCGCGCGCGGTCGGCGCGCACGGCGGTCGTGATGCGCGTGCGCGTCGCGGGCGAGTCGTCGCGCATCGCCAGTCCCACCGCGTCCAACGCGTTGTTGAACTGGTTCTTGATCGCCGCGCCCTGCGTGGGCGAACCGTGCGCCTCGAGCGCACCGTCGGCCCCTACCCGCCAGTCCGAAGTCGGCGTCACGTGCACATCGCCGCGCTGGTGGGTGGTCGCGGCCAGCAGGATGGCCGGCATGTTGCTGCCGCGCCCGCTGTCCGGATCGAGCATCCCGACGTTGAGCGTGCTGGAGCCGGAGTTGATCGCGCTGACGCTGCCGTCGGCGTCGTAGGTCACGCCCGGCGACAGCACGTTGCGCAGGCTGCGCGGGAAGGCCTGCTGGCGCCCGTGGCCACCGTCGCCGAAGTACTCGGCCAGCAGGTACTGGGTGGTGTGGTGCGACTCGCGGCTGAAGGCGCCGATGCCGCGGCGCGTGAGGTTGCCGTGGGTGGAGATGCTGAGGTTGTCCGCCCGCGTGGACTCGGTCTGCAGGTACTCCGTCTTGGGCGGCACGTTGTCTGCGCCGCGGCGGCGCGCCTCGCGGTCTTCCTCGAGGCGGCGCTTGAACGAGGCGCTGAGTGCGAACTCCGAGGAGGCCCAGATGAAGGGCTGGGGCCCCAGCACCGTGAGCAGCTGCCGCACTTCGCGCTGCATGGTTTCACGGTCGCGCACACTGGCCGTGGGGTAGGCACGCTCGAACGCGATGGTCCACAGCCGGTGCGTACCGCCCACCCAGGCCAGGTGCACGTTGGTGAAGCGCACCCGCGTGATGCTGTTGTTCGGGCCCAGCGTGAGCTGCAGCGAGATGCCGCGCGTCGCGAAGATGAACGATTCCAGCAGCGTGATGAAGCGCCCCGGATTTAGCTCGGTCGTCGGACCCGTGTCTGGCCGGGGTCCGGAAAGCGGGCGTTGCGCCAACTGGGCAATGCCGGCGATGTGCGGCGTGATGCGGCTGGCGGCTTCGCTGATGATCTGGCCGATCGCCAGGCCCTTCACTTCGTCGGGGTCGCGCATGAAGGCGACGAAGTTCTCAGCGCCCGTGGCCGCCGAGATCGCCGCGCGCGCGTTGTTCCAGATCGTGTTGGCGGTAGCGACGCCGGGCACGCGGCCCGCACCCGCAGTGGGCCGCATCTCGAAGTCGGCCGGGCCGCTGACCTTGGTGATCTCCTCGACGATGTGATCCAGCACCTCGGCGCTCACCGCCGGCTGCACGCCGATGCTGCGCGGCCCCGCGGCAAGGTCCGCCTGCGACACATGGCGCGACGCGCTGACCGCCGAGGCCACGTTGTCGGCCGCGCGCTCGCTGGCACGGTGGGCGCGAACGCCCAGACCGGGTTGCCCGCGCCGCGGCGGCATGCCCTGCCCGGGCCGGCCCGGCTGCGTCTGCTGCACCACGTGAGCGAGCTCGTGGCCGAGCACGTGCCGCTCGCGCAGGCTCCCCGTGGCCAGTCGCGGATTGAGGTAGACGTGGCTGCCCGAGGTGAGCGCCTCTGCGGCAAGCGGACCGGTCGCCTGCAAGCCCTCCGGGCCACCGTGCAGCCGCACATGCGACAAGTCGCGCCCCAGCCGCGACTCGTAGAACCGCAGCGTACCGCCCGCGAGCGGCCGGCCGGAGGTGCGGGCCAGCGGCGGCGTTCGCGCCGCGGCGGGCAGCGCCGGCTCGCGGTAGAGGTCGGCCCCGTCGTCGATGGGCGTGGGGATGATCTCCATGTCCTGCAGCTGTGGCCGCACCACCGGCGCGAACTGCGAGCCCGCCGGGAGCATCGGGTTGATGCGCATGAACAATGCGTTGACGTTGGCGATGATGCCGTCCGCCAGGTCGTCGCGTGCAGTGTGGAACTGCCCCTGAATCTCGGGCAGCAGATCGCGCCACAGGTTGTTGGGATCGGCCGAGCTGTGGTTGATGAGTCCCTGGGCGACCTGCTCGCCGATGTCGTCGAGCAGGTAGCGCGTCTCGAAGCTGTTGTCGTTCTTCTGCACCGTGACCGGCGTGTGCGAGAGCACGAACGAGATGGCCTTGCCGCGCCACCCCATGCGCGACAGCACGAACTCCACCAGCATGCGCACGGCCGCAGCGTTGTCGAAGATCTGGTCGGGCAGCTCCAGTCGCGCGAGACCGCTCACCAGGTGCTGCAGGTTCTCCGACAGGTCGCCGGGGATCTCCGACAGGTCGGGCAGCTCGAAGTCGAAGTCGCTGGGCAACAGGTCGGCCACCAGCTCGGCCAGCATCAACGCCTTGTGCAACACCCACACCAGCTTGGGCCGCTGCATCAGGTTGCCCTCGACCGCGCGCAGCGGCGGGCGCGTGTACTCGCGCAGGCGGTCCACGGCGCGATGGATCTTCTGCCCCAGGGAGCGCAGGCCTCGCAGCACGCGCGCGAGTGTGCCCGTGGCGCGGATGCGCCCGGCCGCGCGCGTGCGCGCCATGCTCAGCGTGCGGAACAGTGGGTGCTGTCCGCCCAGCAGGATGAAGCGCCAGATGGCATCGGGCGTGAGGTAGCGGCCGCGCACGAACTCGAAGACGCGCTCGAGCAGTGCCTGCGGGTCATCCTTGAGCTGGCGCGCGATTTCCTCGAACTCGTCGCTGGCGACAAACGTCGCCACGTTCAATACCGTCTCGGCATAGGCCGCTTCCGGGAAGAAGAACTCGGCGCCGGCGATGATGGCCTGCATCCAGGCTTCGGACATCGCGGCCAGCCGGTTCATGCTGATCTGCACCGAGCGGCCGAGCACCATCGAGTTGATCTCGTTGAGCATGTCGATGTCGCCGGCCGTGACCGGCGTGGGCACCTCGTCTATGCTCAGCAGCAGCAGCGTGTGCTCGCGTGCAGCGACGATCGCGTCGGGGTTCGACAGGTCAACTTCCTCGCCGTTGAGCATCAGGCGCGGCGGGACGTACACGCCGCCCGCGCCGGCGCGCAGCGAGGGCGGCGTCGGGCTGCCATACGGTGGGAAGTAGCTGAACTCCTCGTAGATCTCCTGGATGTAGTAAACGGTGCCGCGCGACTCGTCGACCTCCCCGCTGGGCAGCACGGGGGCGCCGAGGACCCAGGCGTTGCTGCGGCCCACGTGCACGGCGGTGGCGCGGCCCGTCGGCACCAGGCCGCGCTTGTTCTCCACCACTTCGAAGCCGCGCGAGTCGCGCACGCTGCGCGCGTTTTCTTCCATCGCCCGCTGCGCCGCCTGGAGCATGATGAGCAAGCCGGCCGTCAGACCCGTGTCGTCGTAGAGCTGGTGCAGCGCCTCGTCTTCGTGCGTCACCGCGCGCACCTCTTCGCGCCGCGAACTGTCGCGCAGCACGCGCAGCGCGAGCAGGACGTACTGGTAGAACTGGTTGGCTGCCCGCTCGCGCGTATGGCTGGCGCTGAACAGCTGCGACAGCTGCACCGCGATGCCCATGGTGAGCAAGGCCATCTGAATGTCGGTGTCGTTCTGGCGCGAGTTGGCCGGGCGTATCGTCGATTCGAACTTGACGACCTCGTCGGCCACTTGCTCCGGCCACAGGTAGGAGGGGTCGGTGGCGTGCGGCGGGTGGGCGATGACCTCGTCGAGCTTCTGCACCGACTGCAGCACCAGCACGCGGCGCCGATACGTGGTCAGGGCACGCCATAGCATGGGCACTTCACGGTCCAACGGCTCGAGCTCGGCGTTGATGGCGCGGTTGATGGCCTCGTCCAGGGCGTCGCCTTGCATGAGCGAGTTGAGCCAGGCCAGCGGATCAGCCGCCACGCCGCTCGCGAGCTGGTCGGCGAAAACCGGCGAGTTCACCAGAAAATCGAGCAAGGGCCGCAGGTCGGGGGTGATCCAGCCGAACAGCTCGGAGCCGATCTGCTCCGGGAAGATGAAGACCCCGCCCTCGGGCCGCCGCCCAAGCAGCAAATCGGTCTTCGGGTGCCGCTCGATCACCTCGCTCCAGTTCGCCCCGAAGTCGGCCGGCGCCGTGACGTCGAAGTCATTGACGACGAAGCGCTGCGGGTCGTCGAGCGTGAAGCCAGGGTCGACATGCCGATCGCGCTGCATCGCCAGTACCTGCTCGGCCGTGAGCATGGACTCGAGCAGGTCGTCCTGGCTGTGAGTGACCAGCGCCATGCGCTCTTCCCACGGGATTTGCGTGTCAACGCGTGGGTTGCGCTGGTCGGTGAGCAGGCCCAGCAGCAAGGCCTTCTCGCGCTGGCGATGCTCCAGCCGGAACCAGCGCGCGATGTGGCGAACCGTGAGCGGGGCGTCGCGCAGCACGCGCCGGTTGATGTTGGCCGCGAAATCCCCCTCCATGCGGCTCGGGTGCGAGCGCGCGTCGGGCTCCCACTCGCCCACCAGATGCAGCTGCGCGCCGCTGGTCTGCAGGTAGGGCTGCGCCGCGGCGACCAGCGCCGGCCAGCCCAGCATCACCCCGACCTGGGCATGGGCGCGCGCCAGGCGCACCGCGTGTGCACGCCGCTCGTCGGCGAAGTGCGGCGTCAGGTCGTCCTGCGCCGGGCTGTAGGTCAGCAGCAGTGCCTTTAACGCATCGATGACCGCCATCAGCAGCGCCAGCTCGCGCACCTGCCGCATGTCGGGCGCGGCGGCACTGGCCGCGGCATAGAGCGCCTGGTCGAGCCGCACATCCAGGGCCTCGACGCGGCGGTGCCGCGCATTGGTGCTCGCCGTACTCAGCGCGACCCCGTAGTCCATCAGCCGCTGCGCATAGGTGGCACTGTCGGGGAAATCGGCGGAGTCCTGTTGATCGGCGGCTTGCAGCGGCACCACCTGGACCAGCCGCGCCAGCATCAAGGCCTGCAACACGGCGCCCAGCGGATGCGTCACCGGCCGGCCCAGCAAGGGCTGCGCGTCGGGGTCGAAGAGCGCCGTATCCCGCGCCGCCGCCATGGCGGCGAAGCCCTGCTCGAGCGCAGCCAGCACCGGCTCGAACACCTCCACCGCCTGGCGCGCGCGGCGCGCGAGCAAGCCCGCGACTTCGCGCTGGTAGGCCGGCACGGTGGCATCGTTGGCGGCCGCGTCGTAGCGGTTGCGCAGGCGTCGCGCCACCTCCACCCGGCGGCTGGTAGGCGAGAACCCCGGGAGTTGCCGGTCGACCTGCTGCTGCAGCTCGTTGCAGGCGCGCACCCGATCCTGATCCAGCCCGATCAGCAGGCGCCAGGCATTGCGCACGCGGTCGCCGTCGCCCGACAACGTGTGGTCGGTCCAGGCCCTGCGGCGCTCGTCGAAGGCCTGGGCCAGCGCGGCATTGGGTTGCGCGCTGCGCCTCGGCTCGTAGACGAAGGCCGTGAGGTCGGCCACCAGCACGCTGGGCCAGAAGCGCCGCAGCTCGGTGCGCACGTAGAGAGCGCGCGCGGCCCAGTCCTGCGCATTGGGCTGCGCCAGCAGAAAGTCCTGGAAGCTTTGCAGTTCGAACAGGGTCCGGATGGCGAAGCCGGTGTCCGAGTCGATGAGGTGCAAGGCCGCATCGTGGTAGCCAGTCGCCTTGAACACGTCGCACATCAGCCCGCGCGCGGCGATGCTGCGGCCGTCGTGCGTGCCGGCCATGACGTCGGCCACCAGGGGCTGCGCCGACACGGGCTGCGAGCCGACGGCAATGCGCCCGTCGAAGGCAACGCGCAACAGCTGCTCGGCGGCGTCGAAGCTCGCGTCGGTCGGCCCGGCCCCGATGCCGCCGCGGTGGGCGGCCACCAGCTGCGAATAGCGCTGCTGCTGCAGCTGTGGCGTCTCGGTCGGACCGTTCTGCCGCTGCACCGCGCCTGCGGCGGAACCGGGCTGAACCACCCGCACATGCCCGTCCACGCTCGCGCGGGCGGCCTGCTGCAGGCTGTGCGCGAGCTCGTGCGCGATCAGCGAACGGCCCGCCTCGGCCTGCGGCTCGAACCGGCCGGCCGCGAAGTACAGGTCGGCGCCGCTGGCAAAGGCCAGCGCGCCCATGGCTTCGGCGGCGCGTTGGGCGGGCGCATCGCGGTGGATGCGCACCTCGCCGAAGTCCGCGCCGAACGCAAGCTCGAGCTCGCCGCGCAGGACGCCGGGCAGAGGCTCGCCGACACTGGCCGTCAGGCCGAAGCCCGCCGCGGGAGCAGGCGTGAGGCTTCGCGCCAGCTGCATGTGGCCATGCACGAAGCCCCACGCCGCGGCCTCGGCCTGCGCTTCGTGCGCATCGCCGCCGCGGCACTGCGCGGGTGGCGGGTGAGCCGCCTTGCGTTGCACACCGCGTGGAGGGGCCTTGCTGCGCGCTGCCAGGGACTTCATGCCGCGCCATCCAGCAGCGTGTCGAGCTCGCGCGCCGACAGGCCTGCGCCCTCTTTTGCGAGCTCGCGCGCGAGCATCTCGCCCAGCAGGCGCACGGTCGGTGCCTGCAGCGTCCGGCGCACGGCAAACGCCGCCGATAAAGCCGCGCTCTTGATCACCGCGCCGGTCGCCTCGACGCGCGCCACACGCGCGAGGCCCGGCGCGAGCCCGCGTGCATGCGCGGGCGCGAACAGGGCCCCGACGACCTGCTGCCAGATCCGCTCGCGCGCGGCGGGACCGGGTTTTGGAAAGTCGAGCACGTGGCGAATGCGTCGCAGGAACGCGCTGTCGATGTTGGCCTTCAGGTTGCTCGCCAGCAGCACGATGCCGGGATAGGCTTCGAGCGCCGGCATGAGGTGGCCGGTGTCGAGGTTGGCGAAGCGGTCCTGCGCGTCGCGCACCTCCTCCACGCGCTTCGCATAGAGTGCATCCGCCTCGTCGAAGAACAGTACCGAGCGCTGCGCGGCGGGCGAGGACAACAGCTGCTGCAGGTGCTGCGCCGTCTCCCCCACCCATTTGCTGACCACGGCGGAGAGGTCCACCGCCAGAAGGTCGAGGCCGAGGTCGGCCGCTATGACCTGTGCAGCCATGGTCTTGCCCGTGCCGGGGGCGCCGGTGAAGAGCGCGACCAGCCCGCGACCGTAGGGGAACAGGCGCGCCGCTGCCGGCTCGGCCCAGACCCGTGCGCGCTCGCGCGCTTCGAAGGCGATCTCGCGCAAGCGCTGGTGCACCGGCTCGGGCAGCACCAGGTCATCCCAGCGGAAGGGGCTGTCGATGCGGCGTGCGAGCGGGCTCAAGCCGCCGCGCGTGCACTCGCGCAAGTCCTGTGCGGCTTGCGCAGCGCTTTGCGGCGCGCCTCCCGCAACGGCAGCGATGTCGCCGAGGGTCGCCTCGTGGCACAGCGCCAGATCGGCCAGTTCCTGCGCGGGCCAGGCCGCGCTTTCGGGCCACAGCAGGCGCCAAAGGCGCGCGCGTTCCTCGGCATCGGACGCGGGCAGTTCGCATTCCAAATCCTGTACGCCGGGCAGCGCGGGCGGCCGTGGGCCCTGCCCGTGGACGATCTGCAGCGGATACGGCAGCACGCCAGCCGGGCGCGAGAGTGCGGCATCCTCGAGCGCGATGCACGGTACGCAGCTGTCGAGGAAGGCTTGCCGGTGCAGGCACACGGCGGCATCGGGCTCCCCGGCGAGCGCGCCCGCCGGCACGTCGAGCACGGGCAGGCCCATGCGCTGCGCCAGGGCCGAAGCGAACCAGCGTGCCGCCAGCGCATCGTCGACGGCCAGGCGCACGCGCCAGCGCTGGCCGCGCTGCAAGCCGGCACGCAGGCGAGCGGCCACCTCGACGACCGGCCACTGCGGCGTCGCAGGAGCCGCCGGAAGCAACTGAACGCGGCCGGCCAGGGCGCGATCGAGCTCGCTCTCGGCTTCGAGCCACGCGATGATGCCCGGGGCCACGGTGAGCGCGGCGCTGCCGTCGATCAGGGCGTGCTCCTGTGCCATCCGCCAGAGCAGCAGCGGCGATTCGCTCGAAAGACGGACGCGCGGCACATGGCCGAACAGCGCGGCGATCATGCGCACGGTGATCTGCCCGGCAAAGGGTTCGCGGCTGGCGAGCTGGGCGCGCAACTCGGGGTCGAAGGCGCCCACCCACAGCACGGCCAGCACATCGGCTTCGAGCGCACTCAAGCCGAAGCGCGCGGCAAGGTCATCCAGGCGGGCCGGCGGCGCGCTGAGCGTTTCGCCGCGCATGGCCGCGACGATGCGCGCATGCTGCGCGTGCCGTTCGTGCACGGGTGCGGGCGCCTCGTTCCGCTCGCCCTTCGAGCGCGCTGGTGCCACATGCACGTCGCTCGCCGAGGGCCCCTGCCCGGTTGGCGCCACGGTCGCCGCTCTTCGCACGCTCATGGCACCGTCTCCCACCACGGCCCCGACTCGGCGCCGCGCACCACCAGCCGCAGCGGCAGCACGCTGCCCGCTGTCAACCCGGCCGGAAAGCGAAAGCGGATGTTGTTGACTGCCGCCGGCGGCGCAGCAGGCGTCACGAACTCGCCCGCACCCGGCGTGCCGGCGCCGACGCGCGCAAGCCGGGCCGCTCCAGCGAAGACCAGCAGTTCGCTGATGGCCAACAGGTGCGGCTCGAACCCGGCCACCTTGATCGTGAGCACCGGGCCGGCGCCCGTCACCGACACGATGGACGGAGCGAGCGCGAAGCCCGATTCGTTGGAGAACGCGTCGAAGTCGCGCTGCGAGCCATCGGGCAGGGTGTGGCGCGCGGTGGTCCGCACGATGGCGCCATAGATGCCCGGGACCAGCGCCTGCGCGCCGGCGCTGGGCTGCACGGTCACGCCCAGCACACTGCCATCGGTGTGCAGGTTCCAGGCGGCATCCACCGCCACCGGCTCGGGGAAGTCGCGGTGGCTGATCAGGAGCGCGGTGCTGTCGCCCTTCAGGTTGGCGCCCTTGACTTGCAGCGTCTGGCCGTAGGGGACTTCGGCGGGCGAGATATCGACGGTGCGCGCGTCGAGCGCACCGGGCGGCGTGAAGGTGATGGTGTTGCCGGTGCTCTCGATCTGCGGTTGCCCGCGCACGAAGGTGTGCACGCCCACCATCAGCACCCGGCCGCGACGGGTGGTGGGCTCGTCGGGCTCGAGCAGCGTGGCGGCGACTTCGTAGTAGGCGGCCAGGCGCAGCGGGTTGGTGCCGGCCGACCAGTACTGCTGGGCCTCGCTCGCGGGCGTGGGCTGAAGCAGCGCGCGCAGGCGGTTGTTGCGTCCGCGCAGCCCTGTCGGCATCACCAGCACGGGACCGCCCGGCGTGATCACGGCGCTGGTGTCGTCGATTACCGGCGAGTCGCGCAGGGTCTTCAGCGCGAGGCCCATCACCAGCTGGTCGGCCAGCGCGCGCAGGTTGGGGTCGGTGATGTTGCTGCGGGGCGTGAGCACGTAGTACAGCGTCACGCCCATGGGCTTGAAGCGCTGCGGCACGGCGTCGCCGGGCGCCCAGTCCTGCGCCTTGGTGTGCGCGTCTTCGCGGGCGTGGTAGAGGTAGAAGCTGAGCGAGTGGGCGCCATTGACGAGGTCGGGCGGGCCGGCCGAGGCGAGCAGTGGCGTCGCGGCCGGCCAGTCCGGGTACAGCGGGATGCGCTCACCGAGCAGGGTGGTGAAGCAACGGGTGACAAGACTCAGGTCCAGCAATGCCATTGCGTGACCTCAGCCCTGCCCGATGCCGAAGCGCGCGATGCCGCTGCTGTGGGCCAGGTCGTCGAGCCGACGCGAGGGCGGCGCGAGCACGACCGTGGTCTGCACGATGCGCTCGGGCGCCGGCTCCGGTGCAGTGCGGCGCGCGGCCGTCGCTGACGGATTACCGGCCGGGGCAGGCGGCGCGGCGCGGGAATGCGGGGCGGTGATCGGCGCCGTCGCCGGTGGCCTGGCAGGCGGCGGCACGGGGCGCAGCAGCGCAGGGGCGCGGCGCTGGGGCACTATGGGCGTTGGCGGCTCGGCGGCTCGCGCAGGCGACACGGGCTGGACCACGGCCGGCGGCGCATCGGGCCGTGCGGGCGGCGTCTGCATGGCGGGCTGCTGCACGCCGACCGAGCGCATGAAGGCATCGGCGCGGGCCAGCGGGGCTGCTGCGGGCGCATCGGGCGGTGCCGTGCCGGGTGTCCGCTCTACCACGTGGGTTGCAGCGGGCGTCGCTGCAACGTGCGCCGGGTACGCGTCATGCAGCGCAGGCGCCGCATCGATGGGTGCGAGCGTCGCGGCATCGACGGGTATGCGCTGCGGCTGGATCGATGCCATTACCTGCTGCATCGGCATCGCATTCGACTCGCGCGGCGCCGCTGCGGACGCCGCCCCCGCCGCCTCGCTGCGCGCGCCCGCATCGAGCTGCCATGCGGCCACCTGCTCGAACGGATCGAACATCCCCTGCGCCTGCTCGCGGGGAACGGCAAGCGCGCGTCGGATCAGGCGTTCGAGGTAATGCATGCCGTCCTCATCCCAAGGCCGCGGGCGCCGCCGCCAGCCGCTGTACCAAGGCGCGCCGCAGGCTGCGCGGCAAGCCCACGATGTCCGGCAGCGACCAGCCGTAGCCGGTCGCCAGTGTGTGTACTTCGCTCAACACGGCTTCGCGCTCGTCGAGCAGGCGCTGCAGCAGGAAGGACTGGATGTCGAAGCGCGCCAGCTGCGGCTGGCCGCATTCGGCGCAGCGCGTGTCCAGCTCCAGGTCGAGAACGGGCGCCAAGGCTTCCATGCGCTGGCCGAGCGCCTCGGCATCGACGCCCTCGCCGCCCGTGATCGCCGCGAGCAGCTGGGCCACACCGGCGTCCAGTCCGCGCTCGGCGGCAGCTTCTTCCTCATCGGCTCCGGGTAGCGTGAACCGCGCTCCGCCCGCATCCACGATGCAGCGCGCCTGCACGGTGTGCGCGGCCTCCCCCTGCTCCATCAGCTGGCGCTGAAGCATCGACAGCTCGAACGACAGGTCGTACATCGCCTTGCAGCCCGGGCATTCCAGCGAGCACACGATGCGGTCGCCCCACAGCCGCCGATGCAGCGCAGCGAGCAGGCCATCGCGGTCGCTCGCGCTCAGCTCGGCCGCGCTGCACGGCGCCCCATCGAGCAGGCGATCGAGCAGTTGCACCGCGCAGCGCGTGTCCACGCCGCCGACAGACAGCTCGTCGCTGCCCTGCGGCTCGCGCAATCGCGCGCGCCGCGGCGCTTCCGACACATGCCGCAGGGGAACACGCTCGGTCCATGCCTGCATGACCATGATCAGGTTTCGGTGGGCTCGGCCACGTCGACGTCACGCATCCAGCCTTCGTTCTGGATCACGATGTGCTCGAAGGCCACCGCATGGCCGTTGGCATCGAGCTCGGGCAGCGCCTGGTACTCCGACACCCAGCAGCGGAACACCTTGTAGGCCTTGGCCACCACGCCCTGCTCGTTGAGCAGCTCGATGATGATGTCCTTGCGGAAATTCTTGAGCGTCAGCACGCTGCCGCCTTCGACGCTGTACACCTTGTTGGCCCAGTCATCGAACTCGGGGTCGTGCGTGACGCCGCGCTCGAGCGTGACGGGCTCGAATTTCCAGGTGGAGGGCGAGTGGCGCGAGGTGCTCGCGTCGCCGCCTTCGCGGTGGCTCACCACCTCGGTGCTGCGCTTGAGCGCCGAGACCTTGGAGACGCCCGCGACGTAGCGGCCATCCCACTTGACCCTGAACTTCATGTTCTTGTAGGGATCGAAGCGGTGCGTGTTGACGGGGAACTGGGCCATGTGAAGTGCTCCGTTCGTTGATCGGGTCGGCGTGCGCTTTAGGTCTGGATCTGCCCGGCCATCTGCTGCAGCGTGAGCACGACGAACTCGGCGGGCTTGAGCGGCGCAAAGCCCACCACGATGTTCACGATGCCGAGGTTGCGGTCGTTCTCCGTCGTGGTGCTGCCGTCGCACTTGACGAAGTACGCGTCCCTGGGCACCTGGCCCTGGAACGCGCCCTGGCGGAACAGGTTGTTCATGAACGCGCCCACGTTGAGCCGGATCTGCGCGTAGAGCGGCTCGTCGTTGGGCTCGAACACCACCCACTTGAGGCCGCGGTAGAGGCTTTCCTCGATGTAGAGCGCGAGCCGGCGGATCGGAATGTACTTGTATTCGGAGGCGAAGCCGTCGTCGCCATCCATGGTGCGGGCACCCCAGTTCACGATGCCGTTGGGGAACACCCGGATGGTGTTCACGGCCTTGGGGTTCATCACGCCGTTCTCGCCGTCGGAGAACCGGTACTCGATGCCGGTGACGCCGCGCAGGTCGGCCTCGGTGCCCGCCGGCGCCTTCCACACGCCGCGCGTGCCGTCGATGCGCGCCATCAGGCCCGCAATCGCGCCGCTGGGGCCGACGAACACGTCCTTGCCGTTCTCGTCGATCTTCAGCGCGGGGAAGAACACCGCCGAGTAGTCCTTGACCAGTCCGACGCGCAGCGTGTTGACGCCCACCGACGCGCTGATGGCCGACTGCTTGTCGACCCAGTCCTCCGGCGGGTCCATCAGCAGGAACGCACGCCGGCCCTGGCAGAACACCGAGGCCGGACCCCAGAGCTTGCGCGTTTGGGCGTCGGTGTGGTCGCGGTCCTTCGGCAGGACCATCAGGTTGAACAGGTCCACCTCGCGATCGATGATCTTGTAGGCGGCCTCGTAGGACGCGGCGTCGGGCGCGCTGCCGGGGTTGCCCGAGGCGCCCAGCCCCTGGTACGGGCCCAGGCCGGTGCTGCCCAGCGAGTAGAAGCGGGTGTTGATCGTGGCGTTCGCCGAGATCGCGCCCCCCGCCACCCCGCCAAGCAGCGTGGCGATGTTGGCCTGCAGGTTGTCGACGCCGCCGACCGGCACCACCGCGAGCCGGTCGCCCCACAGTTCCGCGCTGAAGGGAAAGTCGCTGTCGGCCAGTCGCCGGTCGTTGATGGCGGCGGCGATGATGGCAAGCTTCTCGCGAACGCCGTTGCGGCCATCGTTCTGGTTGGTGGCCGTCGCGTCCTGGTACATGCGCGGCTGTGTGATCGGCGGATCGGTCAGCGTGGCGATCGGGTGTGCGCTACCCGCACTCAAGTCGATGGGCGGCAGCTTGCCGCCCACCACCACCGCGTCGAAACCGCCGGCGCCCGACTGGGGCAACGCCGCGAATGTCGCGGTGTCGCCGATGGCCGTGACGTAGCCGGTCGGCGCGGGTCGCGAGCCGGCGAAGCGCGATACCTCGCGACCGCCCTGGGCACTGCCGAGCATCAATCGCACGGCCAAGTCGTCGGTCGCCGAGGGGTCGATCAGCACGTCGCCGGTGAGCGAGGCGATGCGCAGCTGCACTGTCAGCGCGTTGTCCTGCCCAGCCGGGCCGGCGGGGCCGTTTTCCATCGTCACGGCCACGGTGGCGCCCGCCGGAAGCGCCGCATTGATCAACTGCTGGATGCGCCCGGCCAGGTTGGCCCGTGCAGTGGGACCGGTATTCAGCGGGTTCGGGTTGCTCACGCTGGCCGGCGCATTGAAGTCCAGTGTCGCCAGATCGACCTCGACCGAAGCGTTGCCGTCGACGCTGATGCGGAATCGGTTGGTCGTGACGGCGTCGCCGACCATCGCCATCCATTGCGTGCGAAAGATCGGGTCGGTGCGCGCGGAGACTGCGAAGCCCGACTGCGAATAGCCGTTGGCCGCCGGCGCAACGCCCTGATCGACGAGTGAAACCAGCTTCGAGGCGCGCGTCACGATGTCGGGCGCGTAACGCGGGTGGGCCGGGTCCATCGACAAGGCGACGTAGTTCTCGATGTCCGCACGTTGAAGCGCGCCCGTGGAGGCCTTCGTCCAGCGGAACACCTCCAGGTTGAAGGTCGCTTCCGGCAGCTGCGTGTTGTATGACACCGCGACCCGGATGTCGTTGCCAAACAGGCCGGCCGACTTCGCCTCGACCTTCAGCACCGTCTGCGTGTTGGTATCGTTGCGCAGCATCACGGTGGCTGGCAGCGCTCCCTTGGCGATGCGCATGACGTAGCACTGCGTGCCGCCATTGGTGAAGAAGAGCTTCACGGCCCGCGCCAGGTCGCTGCCCCCGTCGTCGGTGGTGAAGGCACGCACGAAGTCCTCGTGACTCGTGCACAGCACCGGGGCGTCGAGCTGGCCGCTCCTGGCGCGTCCGAGGAACATGGCGATCGACGTGCCGACACCGGTGATGGTGCGCACGCCGCTTGGCACCTCCTGCACGTAGACCCCGGGGTAAGTCAATGCGACTGGCATGCACGCCTCCTGCAGTGAAGTGATGAGACATCGCGGCGCGCACGCGGGGCCGCTCCGCTGGGATTCATGGAAGAAGATCGGACCGTGGCGGGCCTGTCAACCGGTAGCGCACGCGCTGGTCGGAGGCCCGATGGGCGACGACGACGCCACGCTCGACCAGCCATAGCAGGGCCGGCTCGACCCGCGGCGCCGGAAACGTACTTGGGTTCAACCACCATCGGCATATTCCTTCCAGGGTGTCCGATGCCTGCGGATGCGCGAGCCAGTACGCCATGAGTGCCTGCACTGCGGGATATCGGGGATCCGACGCATCCATCCACCGCCTTTCGGGTCAGGCGATGGCAAGGCATAACGCGGGCCAGCCGGTATCGGTGTCGCAAGTCGTTGATTTGCCTGGAAAAGCAGTGGCGGTACGCGGCGAGCGCCGGCTGTTTTTCTCCAGCCCCGTTGTGCGCTGGCGCCAGTTGCGAAGCGGTGCCGTTCGCGGGAACTCGCGGGGCGGCGAAGGCCCTGCGATCAAATGTCCTGGGCCAGGACTTTTTTGTCCTGAGTCCGAATGGCCTCAGTTCAGGCTTCGGAAATGCCCGGCGTCGATTGCATGGCGCCGCAGAAGCTCGAAGAAGGCGCGCCGGTTCTTGCGGGCGGCGCGCGCGGCCTCGGTGATGTTGCCGTGGCTTTGCAGCAGCAGTTGCTCCAGGTAATGCCGCTCGAAGGCCTCGACCGCCCGCGCCTTGGCTTCGCGGAAGGAAATCGCCGCGTCCCCCTC
>JAAOZX010000460.1 GCA_012274225.1 Comamonadaceae bacterium
CTTTCCTTGGGATTGCCGAACGGTTCGCCTTGCTTCATCGACCGGGTGACGCAGGTCTCGACGGTCTTCCGGGTATCGAATTGATCGCAGGCAGCCACCAATGACAGCGTTGACGCGACCAGCCAGGCGATGGCCAACGCTCGGTTGATCGTTGGGGAACCCAGATGCTTTTCAATCATGTTTGGCAGCGCACGCGGTCGAGCAAGAGGTTGAATTTGCCCGCTTTTCCAGCGGATGTCATCCATTTTGATCGGCCGCCCGAACCGGTTCTTCCCCGATCAACGGAAATCTTGAGCTGGGACAAACCCGTCGCCGCCGTCCCGCCGCCGGCTGCCTCAGCCGGGCGGGTGGCCGGATGACATAAAGTGACCCCTTGCCGCAGCGGGCGCCCGCTGCGCCGTCGATGAATGAACCGGGGAAAGCGGCAGACACCATGAACGACCAACTGATCCTGCGCAAGGGTGAACTTCGGGATGGGTCGGCCATCGCCGCATTCAACAGTTCCATGGCGCACGAGACCGAGGGCAAGGGGCTGATCCCCGAGGTGGTCGGCGCGGGCGTGTCGCGGCTGTTGAACGATCCTTCGCTGGGCTTCTATGTGGTGGCTGAGCATGGCGGCCGGGTCGTCGGTTGCCTGATGGTCACCAACGAGTGGAGCGACTGGCGCAACGGCATTTTCTGGTGGATCCAGAGCGTGTATGTCGAGGCCGCGTGGCGGCGCAAAGGCGTGTACCGGCGCCTCTACGATTTCATCCGCGGCCTGGCGCTGGCCGATCCGGGCGTCTGCGGTTTCCGGCTTTACGTCGAAAAGGAAAATGACGTCGCGCAGGCCACCTACGAGTCGCTGGGGATGAAGGCCACCGACTACCTGATCTACGAAGAGACCCGGCCGGGCGTCCGCTATTTCGCCGAACGGTCCTGAACTGCGCCGGCCGGCGGCCGGAGGGTTTGTCCCAGGCATTGCCGATCTTGGTTGTCTTAAGCTCGATCCATCACCATGAGCCCAGCGCCATGAGTTCACCCATCACCCTGGCCCAGGCCGACGCGATCGCAGACCGCGCATTGCAGGCCGGCCGCGAATCGAACTTCCATCCGCTGGCCGTCGCGATCCTCGATCCGGGCGGTCACCTGACGGTGCTCAAGCGCGCCGACGGCGCGAGCCTGCTGCGGCCCGACATTGCCATCGGCAAGGCCTGGGGCGCGCTCGGCATGGGCTTCGGCAGTCGCGAGCTGGCGCGCCGCGCCGAGAAGACGCCGGCCTTCTTCACCGCGCTCAACGCGATGTCGGGCGGTCGTGTGGTTCCGGTCCCCGGCGGGGTGCTGATTCGCGATTCGGCCGGCACCATCCTGGGCGCCGTCGGGATCAGCGGCGACACCGCCGACAACGACGAGAAGTGCGCGGTCGTTGCAGTGCGGTCCCAGGGCTTGCTGGCCGACACCGGCGATCCGCCTCAATAGTTGGCGCTGGCGAACCCACGACCCTTGGCTTCGCAGGCCAGGCGTCCAGGCCCATCACTCTCAAAGGGCGCTCACTGAAGTACCGCACGTAGTGCCCGTGCTCGCGGTGCCTTCGCCAATCTCGGCATTGGACAGCACCGTCCGCTTGCGATTCGCAAGCATGGCAAAGAATTTGATGTTCACCATGGCCGGTTCCTGGGCGACTTCCCGTTCTTACCAGTAGGCAGCGTCGAACACTTCGCCGACGCACAACTGGGAGCAGTGAATGATGACGCGCCGAACCGAACTCTCGTTGCAGGAAACAAGTCCCCACTGGGGGCATGGAATAGCGATCGCGGCAATCGCGGCGCTGGTGGCGGGCTGCGCCGATCTGCCGGCGCAGGAGCCAGCCCGCGTCGATTCGGCCGCCAGCACAAGGCAGCTGAAGGCGCTGCCGCGCAAGACGGGTGAACTGACACCGGTCTCGATCTACGAATTCCGCTCGAGCGTCAGCGAGATCCCGGCGCGCGGCGCCACCGACATGTTCAAGACCGCCCTGGTCAACAGCGGTCAGTTCCGCGTGGTCGAACGCGCGCGCCTGAACGAGGGGGTGATTCGCGAGAAACAGCTGAATGCAGGAAAGTTGAGTGGCGGCAAGAGCGCCACCACGAAGCTCACCGAGGCAAAGTACCTGTTCGAAGGTGCGATCACGCAGGCCAACGCCGGCGAAACGCAGCGCGCGGGGGCCTTCGGCATCGCCGGAGCGCAGATCGGCGGCAGCACGAACCGTGACGTGATCGGCGTCGATGTGCGCGTCGTCGAAGTCGGCAGCGGCGACATCGTGGCCGCGGTCACCGTGCAGAAGGCGATTGCCAGCGATTCGGCGAACGTCTCCGGCATCGGCTCGCTGATCGGCACCATGCTGGCGAAGCAGGGCAGGAGCACCACCTACGTGCCCGACGTGCAGCTGCAGCAGCAGCGCAAGCAAAGCCTCGATGTGGCGTTGCGCGCGGCGATCGACCAGGCCGTGGTCGAGCTGGCCGAGCGCTTCGAGCACTGACGATTCGCACACGCTCAGGTGCCTTCATGACTCGACTGTCCAACATTCTCCGATCCGTCCTCGGTGCCGGCCTCGTGCTGGCGATGCAGCCCGCTCTCGCAGCGGTCGGCGCCCGTGTTCTGGTGCAGGTCTGGAACCCATTGACGCCCAAGCAGCAGAGCGTGCAGGTGCTGCTCGACGACAAGAGCCTCGTCACCGATCAGATCCAGAAGGCCTGGGCCCAGGCCCGGCCGCAGATCTGCGCCGCCTTGCTGCGCGAGATGGGCAAGGGCGGTTTTGCCGCCGGCCAGACCCTCTACGACCTGAAGTGCCTGCTTGACGAACGCGCCGATTTCACCGTCGCGAATTCCGGCCCGGGCGCGCTGGCCGTGTCGCTCGCCGTCGGCGGCGCGGTCGAGGCCACGTCCACCACGCCGACCGCACTGGGCAAGTACGCCGACCCCCGGTTCTCGCTCGCGCTGCGCACTCACCTGACTCTGGCGGTGTCGATCCAGCCCAACCCGGCCGAGACCCTGCGCGTGGACAGCGCCAAATTCACCGTATCCGATGCGGCCATCGATTCGCACAACTTCGCCGGCGACGTGCTGAAGTTCGTGGCCGACGACCTGTTGCCGTTCTTCGGCGGTCCGCAGTTTCGCAAGCTCGCCGAAGGCGCGATCGATGCCCAGGAGATCGAAACCAAGGGGCGCTTCAACACCGCGCTGGCGCCCGTCAATGCGAAGTTGCGCGGCCCCTCGGATTACGTTCGCGTTGCCGTCTGGGGCCGACCGGATGCGATCATCGTGGCGTTCGGCCCGAAGCCGCTGACGCCGCCGGGCGGCGGCACGATGTTCGGCGCCTTGCGTTGGAACTCGAGCCAGCCGATCACGCCGGGCAGTTGCGACAGCTTCTCCATCGCTGCGAGCGTGCAGACCGGCCCGGCTCCGCTGCGCGATCCCAACGGGTACTTCGAGCCGGCCGACGCGCCGATGCGCCAGGTCGGAACGTTCCAGCCCATGCGCGCCGCCGCCGCCAACGAATGCGGCTACAAGTTGTCGGGCCTGGCGGCCGGCTGGCCCAATGAAGTGCTGGCGCGCAGCTCGATCGGCGCGAGCAAGGTTGCCGGCAACTCGCTGTTTCGCGTCAACTTCTCGGTGGTGGGCGACGGCTGGGACGGCCACACCGTCGTGCCGCAGCCGAGCGCGCAGCGCAATTACCTGGTTCGCGGCGCCGCGACCGGCGAAGCGACGCTGGATGCGGGAGCAGCGGCGAAGGCCCGCGTGCGCTCGCCCGGCGACCCGGTGGTGAACCCGGCCGCACTGGCCGCGACTCCGCTCGACCGGGCCCGGGACACGCGCGCCGCCGCCACTGGCCCCGGCGCACTCGCCGCCAAGCCATCGCTCGGCGCGGCGACGAGCCTGCAGAAGAAGGCCGATGCGCCTGCATTCAATCCGAATGTGCTGTCGCCGTCGACGTTGACGCCGGCACAGGTGCCCAGCGCGCTGCACTGAACCGGGGCCACCGTGATCATCCTGCGTCGCTCCTGGCTCGAAGCCGGCGCGACCGCCTGCGGCGGCGGCGCGTTGCTCGGACTCGCGTTTTCCGGCGACGCCGTGGGTTGGCTGGCGTGGATCGGGCTGGTTCCGTGGCTGCTGGTGGCGCGCCGCCTCGCGCCGCTGCCGGCCTTCGGATCCGGGTGGGCCGGCGGCGTGGTGGCCGCATTGGTGACCTTTGGCTGGCTGGCCAACGTGCCGGCGTTCGGCATCGCCCAGTTCGCGGTGCTCGGTGGTTATGTCGCGCTCTATGCGGCGTGCTGGTGCGCGGGGCTCGCCATTCTGGCGCGGCGGGGGCGCTCCTGGCTGATTTACGCACCGGCACTCTGGGTGGCGCTCGATGCCGTGCGCGACCACGCCGGCTTCCTGGCCCTTCCCATCGCCAGCCTGGCACAGAGCCAGCACGCGAATACCGCATTGCTGCAGCTGGCATCGCTCGGCGGTGAAGCGGCGGTCACCTGGGCCGTCGTGTTGGGCAACGTTGCCATTGCCGCCCTGGTGCAGCGGCGCGTCTGGCGCGGCCCGCTGCTCGCCCTTGGGGCCGTCGCCGCGGCCCACGCCGCCGGCGCCATCGTGCTGGGCGTCGCTGCCAGCGACGATCAAACCACCGCCCCCATCAGGATCGCGGCCGTGCAACCGAATATCGGACTGCACGAGCGCGAAACCGAGGCGGGGCGCGACGCCATCTGGCAGCGTCTCGAAGGCCTCAGCCTGAAGGCGGCCACCGCTCGGCCCGACTTGATCGTTTGGCCCGAGACTGCGGTCGGCGACCCGCGGCACGATCCGCAGCTGGCCGGGCGGCTGCTCGCGCTGTCGCGTGCGGCCGGTGCACCGTTGCTGGTCGGCGCATCCGAAACCGAGAAGTTCGCAGTCACCGAGCAGGGCGGCCTCGGCGTGCGCGAGCGCGATGCCTACAACGCCGCCTACCTGGTGCGCGCCGGCATGCCGATCGGCGAGCCCTATCGCAAGCGACGCCTGATGCCGTTCGGCGAGTACACGCCGTTGCAGGGCAGCGTCGCGTGGCCGTCCTGGCTGGTCCCGGCGATTGGCCAGGGCCGCCCCGGTCACTCCGATGCCGGTTTCGACGTGCCTCGGTCTTCGCCCTCGACCCCGGCGCTGCGCATCGGCGTCGTGATCTGCTGGGAGAACCTGTTTGCGGACCTGTCGCGCCGGGCGGTGTTCGGGGGCAGTGCGATGCTGGTGCAGTTGACCAATGACGCGTGGTTCGGCCCCGGCCGCGCTGCCTTGCAGCACAACGCCGCATCGGTGCTTCGTGCAGTCGAAAACGGGGTGCCCCTGGTACTCGCATCCAACGCCGGCC
>JAAOZX010000086.1 GCA_012274225.1 Comamonadaceae bacterium
CGGCGGCCAGCCGCAGGGCCTGAGCCCGCCCCTGGGGTGTCTGGTCGGGCGGCACCGCCGTGATGCTGTCGAAAAATTCCTGGAAAGCGCGAAACATGATCCGGAGTGGACCGGCCGCGGGCGCCAAGGTTCCCCGGGGGGGTGCGGGACGTGGGACCGTCAATTCCCGGACGCTGCGAGGGTCATTGGCAACTTCAAGGTTGCATATCGGCGGAATCGGTCGCACACTATCGAGCAACCAGATGATTGCATATTTTCCCGCAACCCAGGAGGCCATCCAATGAGCATCGCATCCCCGTCCGCCAGCGCTTGCGAAACCGATCGCATCGAGCGCAGCGTCCAGATCGACGCGCCCCGTTCCCGCGTGTGGCGCGCGCTCGCCAACGCCGAGGAATTCGGCAACTGGTTCGGTGCCAACCTGAAAGGCCAGGCCTTCGCGCCGGGCCAGCGGGTGCAAGGTCCGATCACCATTGCCGGCTACGAGCACATCGTGTTCGACGTCGTGATCGAGCGGGTCGAACCCGAGCAGCTCCTGTCGTACCGCTGGCATCCGTACGCCATGGACCCGGCGGTCGACTACTCGAAGGAGCAGCGCACGCTGGTGACCTTCACGCTGACGGACGCCGGCGGCGGCACACTGTTGACCGTGGTGGAGACAGGCTTCGACAACGTCCCGCCGGGCCGCCGCCTGGAAGCGTTCCGCATGAACAGCCGCGGCTGGGAGGGGCAGATGCGCAACATCCAGCGCCATGTCACCGCGGGCTAGCAAGACGCCGCCACCGCCCGACCTGGCGCCGGTGTTCTTCGCGCTGGGCGACAGCACCCGCCTGCGGCTGATCGCGGTGCTGTGCGTGGGCGGCGCGTTCTCGATCGCGCAGCTCACGGCCAACACCCACATCACCCGGCAGGCGGTGACCAAGCATCTGCAAGTGCTGGCCGACGCCGGCTTGGTGAAGGACCTGAAGGTCGGCCGCGAGCGGCTGTGGCAGTTCGATCCGGCCCAGCTGGAGCGAGCCCGCCGGTCGCTGGAAATCATCGGCCGCCAATGGGAGCAGGCCCTGGGCAAGCTGAAAGCCAGCATCGAAAACCAGGCGCCCAGCCGCGCGCCGTAGGGCGATCCGTGGATGGTTGAGGCAGATCAAGCCCACCGCCAAGCGGGCGAGTAGCCTTGTTTCTCATGTGCGCGCCCATCGACAGAGGAGTCGTCATCCGTATGCAAGCTCAATCCGTTTCCATGCGGGCGCTGTTGCCTGCGCTCGTCCTGTTCGCCCTGTCCGCTGGCTTCAGCGGCGCGGCGCAAGCCCAGCGCAAGGACCGGCAGGGCAAGGAGGTGGTCGACGCCGTCTGCGGCGCGTGCCACGCTTCGGGCAAGGACGGCGCGCCCAGGATCGGCGACGCGAATGCCTGGTCCAGCCGCGCCTCGCAAGGCCTGACGGCGCTGACCGATCACGCGATCAATGGCATCCGCAAGATGCCCGCGCACGGCGGCACCGCCGGCGTCAGCGACATCGAGATCGAACGCGCCATCACCTACATGGTCAATCGCTCCGGCGGCAACTGGGTCGAGCCGTTGGGCGGCACCGCGCCGGTGGCGGCTCGCACCAGCGAGGCCATCGTCAAGGGCCAATGCGCCCAGTGTCACCAGGCCGGCAAGGACGGCGCGCCCAGGATCGGCGACCGGACAGCCTGGACGCCGCGCCTGGCCAAGGGGCTGGACAGCCTGGTCGCCTCGGCCATTCACGGCCACGGGCCGATGCCGGCCCGCGGCGGCATGCCGGATCTGAGCGACCAGCAGATCCGCGGCGCCATTCTCTACATGTTCAGCTACGGTTTGCCGGCCATTCCGCCGCAGCCGCCGGTTGCGGCGGCCGACCCGCATCACAAGCTGGTATCGGGCATCGACGTCTATTTCGGGATGATGCGGGCCGAGGCGATGCGGGCGGCACAGGGCACGACCGGCGGTCCCAAGGTCGACGTGCCTTCGGGCAGCGGCTATTACCACCTCAACGTCGCTCTGGCGGACAACAAGTCGCAAGCGCCGGTGACCGACGCGAAGGTGACGATGCAGGTCTCCGACGGCATGACCGTGCAGTCCAAGACGCTCAACCTGGTGGCGGCCAACAATGCCGTGAGCTACGGCAATTTCTTCCGCTTCTCCAGCGGCAGCGCCTACAACATCACGACCGAAATCCAGCGCCCAGGGGCGAGTCCGGTCGTCGCGAAGTTCGAGTTCAAGGCACCTTAGCCGCGCGGGCCGGCAGTGTGAACCGGCAGTGCGGAAACTGGGTGCAGGCCCAGTCCGAGACCTTGCGGACCCGATCCGGCCGCTCGACCATCTTGACGCCGCAATGGGGGCAGGTGGGCCGCCAGTACTCTCCCTGGTAGGCCAGCGCCAGCAGCGCATGCTGCTGCGCCGGTGTGCGGCCCGCGATGAGCGCCAGCAGGCGGGGACCGTCCAGGGCCGTGATGCCGTTTCCCCTGGCGAACTGCTGCGCGTCCGCGGTGAAGGTCGAGGCAGTGGCGAAAGTTCCGCGATGGAGTTTGTGGGCTGCCATCAGGGCGAGGAAATCCCGCAGCGGCTGGACGCCGACTGGCTTTCCGGGCCAGTGCCGGCAATGAGCGACGGCCGCCGCAGCCTCCTTGTCGGGCGCATACAACCAGATATCCGCGCCGCCATCGGCCCCGTGCGACTCGGTCCGCGTCTGGAAGCCGGCTTGCGCGAACAGGCTTTCGCACACAGCTTCGAAGCGTCGCCATTCAATGTCCTCGAATACCCGCGCGCACCATGTCATGGCGGGCGACTGCTGGCCGCGGTGCGCAGGAAGCGTCGGATCTTCCAGGCGTCCGCGGTCGGTGGCCGGAGCGAAGTCGGTCGTTTCCTTGCCGAACAGCGTCGGCTCGGGCTGGCGCCGCGAACCGGTGTCCGGCCGCGGCCGGACCACAACATGAAGCACCAGCAGCGCGAAGCCGGCGAGAAGGACGTAGGGCACGGCCGTTCGCAGACCGCTGCCGACCGCCCGTCGCGGCCCACTGGCGTCAAGCCCGAGGGAGATCGCCAGCAGCAGCACGCCCAGACCCAGCAGCCCTATGGCCACGGCCAGGACCTGGCGTGACGGGTCCGGTCTGGCGGCCTGTTCCGGTGGATTGCGCATCAGTCCTTCCTGCTACTCAGGCATTAGAACAATGCGCAGGCCGCTGCGCAAGATAAGCGAAGCGGCCGGCCCGGCCTATTGGTTCAGCAGCAACTGGGCGATGATGCCCGTGGCGATTGCAACCAGCACATAGTCGCCGCCCACCTGCACCCACTGGTAGCCGCGCGGCGGCTGATGCAGGTGGTGCCCGCGCCAGTCTTCGACGACGTACTGGCGACTGCGATATTGCGGCGGAATATGGCCGCCGCGCTGCCACTCGGGGCCGCGCGCACCGTAGTAGTAGTGCTCGTTGCCGGAGTCCGCGCGGTTACCCATCCCGCCGCGGGAATCGCGGCGGTCGTAGCTGCCCTGGCCGCGATCGTTGCTGCGGCCCTGATCGCCGCGACGATCCTGGTCACGCCGCCCGTTGTCGCGCTGCTGGTAGCCCTGGCGATTGTTGTCGCCACGGTCGCGGTCGTAGCCCTGCGCAAAAGCGAGCGAACTCATTCCCAGCGACGCTGCCAGTGCGCAAACGATGATTCTTGATTTCATGAAGCACTCCCATGGATAAGTGAAGCTTCATGATCCTTCTCCGGCGTGTCCGCAGGGGCAAGCTGAGTCGTCATTGTGCAAAAGAAGGTTTCAGTGTGTTCGCAATGTAGGACCGCACGCCGCGGCATCGGGCCCCGTAGGACGGGACACCCACAGAAGTCGGCCGGTCTGACGTCATCGCGCGAAAGTTGAGCAGCGCACTGTTGACCGTGGGCACCCGATCGTGGGCTCGTCCATCGAACCAAGGGAGATTTCATGAACAAGGATCAAGCCGAAGGCGCCGCGAAGGACGCGAACGGCAAGGCTCAGGAAAA
>JAAOZX010000087.1 GCA_012274225.1 Comamonadaceae bacterium
CTGCGCTCGAACGTCGCTTCGTCGAAGGCCCAGGTGGGCGACCAGAGGTTCCACAACAGTTGCGCCACGCCCCGACGGTCTTTGGCCAGCCCGGCCCGCCCGCGCTCGCTGTGGAAGTAGTACTGGTACCAGAGCATGTGCTCGTTTTGCGGCGTGTCGGGTTCCATCGCCCTCGCGATGGCCTGGATGTTGTAACTGTTGAAGGACACCAGGCCGGCGCAGCGCGCAGGCCAGAGCGCCGCCACCACACAGGCGGCGCGCCCGCCCCAGTCGTAACCCGCCAGCACGGCGCGCGCAATGCCCAGCGCATCCATCAGCGCCAGCAGGTCGGCGCCGAGCGCGGCCTGCTCGCCGGAACGCGGCGTTTCGGCGGAGAGAAAGCGGGTAGCACCGAAGCCGCGCAGGTACGGCACGATGACACGGCAACCGGCCGCGGCCAGGACAGGCGCGACCTCGGCGTAGGCATGCACGTCGTAGGGAAAGCCGTGCATCAGGAACACCGGCGGCCCTCCGGCCGGCCCCGATTCCAGATAGGCGATCTCCAGCACCCCGGCCCGGATGTGCTTCATGGATTCCAGTCCCCGCCCAGGGCCTTCACCAGGAACACCGAGACCAGCAGGCGCTGGCCCAGCAACTGGGCCTGCTGCCGCTGGCTGGACAGCAGCGACTGCTGGGCGGTGATGACATCGAGGTAGCCGGTGGCGCCGCCCTCGTAGCGGTCGTTGGCCAGTTGCAGCACCCGTTCGGAACTGTCCGTGGCCCGCTGGGCCTGCACCAGCGCGCGGTCCAGCGCTGCGCTGCCGGTGATGCCATCCTCGACTTCCTGCATCGCGGTGAGCACCACCCGGCGGTAATTGGCCACTGCCGCATCGTAGCCGGAGCGCGCGAAACTCACGTTGGCGTCGTTGCGGCCGGCATCGAAGATCGGCTGCACCAGCGAGGCGCCGATCGACCACAGGAAACTCGACGCGTCGAACAGCGTGGACAGCGAGTTGCTGTCGAAGCCGGCGGCTGTCGACAGCGAGATGCTGGGGTAATAGGCGGCCCGGGCAATTCCGATCTGCGCATTGGCCGCCGCCATGGCGCGCTCGGCCGAAGCCACGTCGGGGCGCCGCTCGAGCACGTCCGAGGGAATCCCCACGGGAATGGCCGGCGGTGTCCGCAGCCCGGTCTCGCGGGCCAGCGCGAACAACGGCGCCGGCGCGCCCACCAGCGCGGCGATGGCGTGCTCGAACTGGTCGCGCTGGCGCTGCAGCACATCGACCTGCGTCAGCGTGGTGTCCAGCAGCGCCTGCTGCTGCGCCACGTCCAGGCCCGAGGTCGCGCCCAGTTCGTGGCGCGCGCTGGTCAGGTCCAGTGCCTTGCGCTGCAGCTCGATCGAGCGCGCCAGCACATCCAGCTCGATGTCCAGCTCGCGCAGATTGACGTAATTGGCTGCCAGGTCGGACGTCAGCACCAGTCGCGCATTTTCGAAATCGGCGGCCGACTGCTGGGCCGAGGCTTGCGCCGACTCGATGGTGCCGCGCAAGCGGCCAAACAGGTCGGCCTCGTAGTTGACGGTGAACGCCAGCGGGAAATCGTTCTGCACGGTCGAGGCATTGGGCGAGTTGTAGTTGGTGAGCGGCCGGTTGGTCGAGTTCCTGAAGCGGATCGCGCGCGAGGTGAGCCCCACCTGCGGAAACAGCCCCGCGTTGGCAGCGTCAACCGTCGCGCGCGACTGGGCCAGCCGCGCCGCCGCCAAGGCCAGGGTCGGGCTGGCGGCCAGCGCGCGCTCCTGCAAGGCGTCGAGTTGCGGATCATCGAAGCGGCGCCACCAGGGGCCGCGCGCGATGCTGTCGTTGGGCGCGCTCTCGCGCCACGGCGCTTCCACCTTCCAGGCCGCGGGCATCTCGACGGTCGGCCGTTGGTAGACCGGCGAAGTCGCGCATCCCGCCAGTGCCGCCAGTGCCAGCATTGCCGCAGCAGTCCTCACGGCGCGGCCTTCGCCGGCCGCGGCGGTGTGTCGCCGGCCACTTGCACCGTGTCGCCCTCGGCCAGCGCATCGGACGGATTCAGCACCAGCCGCTCGTTCCCGCGCAGCCCTTCCAGGATCTCGACGGTTTCGCCGTAGTTGCGGCCCACGCGCACCGGTTGCAGGTGCACCTTGCCACCCTCGTCGACCCGCGCCACGCGCGTGCCGTCGCTGCGGAACATCAGCGCGTTGGCCGGAACGCTGGGCGTGTCGCTGGGCGCCAGCGCCAGCGAAACCTGGACGAATGCCCCGGGCAGCAGCACGCCGTCGCGGTTGGGCAAGGCGATCTCGACCTGCATGGTGCGGCTGGCCGCGTCGATCGACGCCGCCGTGCGCGCCACCTGGCCCTTGAAGCTGCGGCCCTGCAGCTCGGCCTGGGTCACCACCACCGGCTGGCCGGTGCGCACCAGTTGCGCATAGGACTGCGGCACGTTGACGTAGACCCGCAGCGGATCGGTCTGCGCCAGCAGGAACAGCGGCTTGCCGTTGGTGTCGATCAGGTCGCCGATGTCGACATTGCGCCGCGTGATGACACCGGCGAACGGCGCGACGACGCGCTTGAAAGCCGTCAATTCGCGCAGCCGCTCGACGTTGGCATCGGCGGCGGCGAGATTGGCGCGCGCCTGGGTGTAGCCGCTGCGCTTTTCCTCCAGCTCCTGCTGCGCCACGGCGTCGCGCTTGCGCAGGGCTTCCCAGCGCTCGGCGGTGGTGCGGGCCAGCTCCAGGCTGGCCGCGGTCTGTTGGCGCGCCGCAATCGCCTGCGTCAATTGCTGATCGAGTTCGGGCGTTTCGATCTCGGCCAGCAGTTCGCCCTTTTGCACCCGGGCGCCGATGTCGCGGTGCCAGCGTTTGAGATAGCCCCCGGCGCGCGCCGCCACCGGGGCCTGCACGAAGCCCTGCAGGGTGCCGGGCAGCACCAGGGTCTGGCCGTCCTTGGCATTGGCCACCGTCGTCGTCTTCACGTACAGGATCGCGCCTTCCTTGACGACGGCTTCCAGCGCCCTGGCGTTGCTCATGCGGCCGACCAGGGTGCGGGCCGCGCCGAGCGCCAGCAGCACCAACACCACGATGGTCGCGATGCGCACCCGCCGCGCCACCTGTTGCCGCTTCAGCATCTCCCCGCCTTCCGTGTCGACCGGATGGATGGCGAGCTGCGAATGACTTTCGTGCGACATGGGTCAGCCTTCCAGAGGCAATGTAGCGGGGCGCAGGGTGGGCGCCTCGCGGCGCGCAGCGCGCCGGGCCAGCCGCTGGTGCACGCCGGCGTACAGCACGGGCACGAACAACAGGGTCGAGACCGTGGCGAACAACAGGCCGCCGATCACGGCGCGGCCGAGCGGGGCGTTCTGCTCGCCGCCCTCGCCCAGCCCCAGCGCCATCGGGATCATGCCGATGATCATGGCCAGCGCGGTCATCAGCACCGGCCGGATCCGGGTGGCGCCGGCCTCCAGCGCGGCCGCCAGCGGCGAGGAGCCCGCCTCGCGCTGTTGCCGCGCGAACGCGATCACCAGGATGCTGTTGGCGGTTGCCACGCCCATGGTCATGATCGCGCCGGTCAAGGCCGGTACGCTCAGCGTGGTGCCGGTGATGAACAGCATCCAGGCGATGCCGGCCAGGGCCGCCGGCAGCGCCGCGATGATGATGGCCGCGTCGATCCACGATTGGAAATTGACCACGATCAGCAGATACACCAGCACGATCGCCATGGCCAGGCCCAGTCCCAGCCCGATGAAGGACGACTGCATGGTCTGCACCTGGCCGCGAATGGCGACCTGGCTGCCACGCGCGAGCTTCGGGCCCATCTGGTCGACCAGCGCCTGCACGCGCGAGGCGACGCTGGCCAGGTCGGTGCCCTGCACGCTGACGTACACGTCGATGGCCGGGGCGATGTTGTAGCGCGAGACCACCGGCAATTGCCGGGCCGCCTGCGCCTCCACCAGGTTGCCCAGCAACTGGGGATTCCCGCCACCGCCGGCGTTGCCCACCGGAATGTTCAGCAGCGCGTCGAGCGAGTCGACCTGGTACTGCGGGCTTTGCACCACCACGTTGTAGACCACCCCGTTGCGCGGATCGAGCCAGAAGGCCGGCGCGGTCTGGGAACTGCCCGACAAGGCGATCAGCACGTTCTGCCCCACGTTGGTCGCCGACAGGCCCATCTGCTGCAAGCGGGTGCGGTCCATCTGCAGGCTGAGGCTGGGACCGTCCAGCCGCTGGTGCACATGCGCGTCCACCGCGCCGGGGATCTTGCGGATCTCCTTGGTCAGTTCGGCGGCGAGGCGGGCGTTGCCCCGGAGGTCGGCGCCGGTGAGCTGCACGTCGATGGCCGCCGGCAAGCCGAAGTTCAGGATCTGGGTGACGATGTCGGCCGGCTGGAAGAAGAACTCCACACCGGGAAAGCGCCGGGGCAGTTCGCGGCGCAGCAGCGAGACCCATTCCGCGGTGGGCCGGTGCCCTTCGCGCAGCGACATCAGGATCTCGCCGTCCAGCGTGCCGATGGTTCCGGCGTTGCTGTAGGAAAGGTTGATGCCGCTGTTGGGTACGCCCAGGTTGTCCAGGATGGTTTCGAGTTCTTCCCGCGGCATCAGCTCGCGGATCGCGGTCTCCACCGCATCGGCCAGCCGCGCCGTCTCCTCGATCCGCGTTCCGGTGGCGGCGCGCATGTGCAGCCGGATCTGGCCGGCGTCCACAGTGGGAAAGAAGTCGCGTCCCAGCACGGGGTACAGCAGGCACGACAGCGCGCAAAAGGCCAGGAACAGCGCGCCGAAGCGGCGCCGGTGCACCAGCAGCGACGACAGCGCCAGGGAATAGCCGCGGCGCAGCCGCTCGAACTGGCCGTCGAAGGCGCGGTAAAGCCGCTGCAGCGGGTGAATGCGCGCGCCCGCCGCCGTGGGAGCCCCATGGCTGCGGCCCATCAACAGCATCACCAGTGTGGGCACCAGGCTGCGCGAGAGGAAGTAGGACGCCAGCATCGCGAACACCACCGCCTCGGCCATCGGCACGAACAGGAAGCGGGCCACCCCGGACAGGAAGAACATCGGCACGAACACGATGCAGATGCACAGGGTGGACACGAAGGCCGGCACGCCGATCTCGCCGGCCCCCACGTCGATCGCCTCGCGCAGCGGCTTGCCCAGGTGCAGGTGCCGCTCGATGTTCTCGATGGTCACGATCGCCTGGTCGACCAGGATGCCCACCGACAGCGCCATGCCGCCCAGCGTCATCAGGTTGAGCGTCTCGCCCAGGGCGAACAGCACCAGGATGGCCGCCAATATCGACAGCGGGATGGTGAGGCCGATGATCAGCGTGCTGCGCCAGTTGCCCAGGAACAGCAGCACCATCGCGGCCGTCAGCGCGGCGGCGATCAGCGCCTCGCTCACCACCCCCTTGATCGCCGCC
>JAAOZX010000088.1 GCA_012274225.1 Comamonadaceae bacterium
AATACGGATAGCTGTAGGACGGGTAGCCGTAAGACGGGTAGTAGGGATAGGCGGCCGGGTAGTAGGTGGTCGAGGTCGCCACGCCACTCGGCGGGTACCCGTCAGGGGACTGCAGATAAGTCGGCGTGGTGTTCTGATATTCCGACTGGGGCACTGGTTGACCCTGCGTATTCGCCGGATAGACCTGTTGGCCCTGATTGGCCGGGTAAGCCTGCGGATAGGCAGGCTGCGCCTGCGTGTTGCTCGGATAGGCCGAGGGAATTGGCGTGTTGCCGTTGCCCTGGACCGGCGGCGCGACGATCATGCCGCCTTGCTGAGACTGTCCGGCTGCCGAGCGGTTGTCGGCCACGGGCGTGACCTGCAGGCGGATGGTCGGGCCCGGGTCGTACGGCATCTGGACGCTGTACTCGCGGCCGGCGTACTCGTAGCGGACGTTGTAGGCGACGGTGCGGCTTTCCAGGAAAGTCTGGGTCGTGCACCGCTGCATGGCGCGAGGCTGGTTGTTCGAGCTTTCAACGCTGTTGCCCAGCAGCGCGCCGCCGACCACACCGAGCACCGTGGCGGCGGCTCGGCCGCCGCCACTGCCGCTGCTGATGGCGTTGCCGAGCGCGCCGCCCGCCAGGCCGCCGACCACCGCGCCGGCACCGCTATTGGGCTGGCCGCCCACGACCTGGTTGCTGCAGACCTGGCGTGGCACCTGAACCTGCTGGATCACGGGGCTGCTCTCCAGCACCCGGCCAATTTCCTCGGCGCGAGCGATGGTGCCCGTGGCCGCCAATACGCCCATCGCTGAAAACAAGACTGCTCTTTTCATCGATGATTCCTTCACTGTGATCCCAATGGTCAAATTTTAGGCACTGCAGCGTGAAGCGCAGGCGATTTACCGTAAAGCAACGGTAAAAGTACCGGTCTCACGAGTGCGCGAGCAACTCCCAGGCCGAGCGATCGAAACCGACGGTGATGTCGCCTCCCCAGTCCACCACCGGTCGCTTGATGACGCTGGGATGGGCCTGCATCAAGGCCTTCGCGCTGCTCGCGTCGTGCACAGAGCCTTGTTCCTTGGTGTCGAGATTGCGCCAAGTGGTTCCCTTGCGGTTGAGCAGGCGTTCCCAGCCGCAGCGGGCCAGCCATTCATCGAGTTGCTCGCCGGGCACGCCCTGCTTCTTGAAATCGTGGAATTGATACGCAACACCTTCCGCCGTGAGCCAGGCCCGGGCTTTTTTGACGGTATCGCAGTTGGTAATGCCATAGACGACGATCATGGTGTCATTGTGCGGCAGGCCCGAGGAGCGCCATTTCGCGCAGCAGGAGATGTCGATCCGATTGCGCGGCGCCGCCTCGGCTGGCGGCTGCCGGGATAATCGAGATTCGCATGAACACATTGCCCGAATGGCTCGCCCACTGCGAGCGCCTGCATCCCAAGACCATCGACCTCGGGCTCGATCGCGTGAAGGCCGTCGCCGATCGCCTGCCCATCCGCTTCGAGTGCCCGGTGATCACGGTTGCCGGCACCAACGGCAAGGGCTCGACCTGCGCCATGCTGGAGGCGATTGCGCTGCAGGCGGGCTACGGCGCCGGCGTCTACACGTCGCCGCATCTGGTGCATTTCGAGGAGCGTTGCCGCATCCGCGGCGAGATCGTGACGGCGCAAGCACTGGTGCCCCATTTCGAGCGGGTCGAGACGGCGCGGCAGGGCATCACGCTGACGTATTTCGAATTCACCACGCTGGCCATCCTCAGCCTGATGGCCGCATCCGGCCTCGATGTCGCGATCCTGGAGGTCGGCCTGGGCGGGCGGCTCGACGCCGTGAACATCATCGATACCGATTGCGCCGTGATCACCAGCATCGCGCTGGACCACATGGACTACCTGGGGCCGGATCGCGAAAGCATAGGCCGGGAAAAGGCCGGGATCCTGCGCACCGGCAAGCCCGCCATCGTCAGCGACCCGGTGCCCCCGGCGAGCGTGGTGGACCGTGCCGTCGATATCGGCGCCGACCTCTGGCGGCTGGGCCACGACTACAACTTCTCCGGCGACCGGCAGCAATGGGCCTGGGCCGGGCGCGGCCGCCGCTACAGCGGGCTGGCCTACCCGGCGCTGCGCGGTGCCAACCAGTTGATGAACGCGTCGGGCGTGCTGGCCGCGCTGGAGGCGCTGCGGCATCGGCTGCCGGTGTCGGCGCAGGCGGTGCGCAACGGCCTGGCGCTGGTGCAGTTGCCGGCGCGCTTCCAGATCGTGCCGGGTCAGCCCGCGCTGGTGCTGGATGTCGCGCACAACCCGCACTCGGTCGCGGCCCTGGCCGCCAACCTCGACGCCATGGGCTTCTTTCCGGTCACCCACGGCGTGTTCGGCGCGATGGCGGACAAGGACATCGATGCCATGCTGGCAACCATCGGACCATTGGTCGACCGCTGGTATTTCACCGACCTGCCCACCGCCAGGGCGGCGACGGCCCAGGGCCTCGCGGGGCGCTGGCAGGCGCACAACACGCGCAACGACGTGAGCGCAAGCACCCACTCCAGCCCGATCCAAGCGCTGCAAGTCGCGGCGGCCGCGGCGGACGCCGCTGATAGAATCGTCGTCTTCGGATCGTTCCATACGGTGGGCGGTGTCCTGAAGAACGGGCTCCCCCGGCTTCAAGCCAAACAGCTCGCGAGCTGAGCCTCATCAGGCGAAGGTTTCATGGCCCTTTTCAAGTCCCGCAAGGTCGGCGATGACGCCGCCATCGCACCGCGCCAGCCCGAAAGCGTCGAGGCCATGCGCAAGCGCGCCCGGCACCGGCTGATCGGCGCCGGCGTGCTGGTGCTGATCGGCGTGGTCGGTTTCCCGCTGCTGTTCGACACCCAGCCGCGGCCGATCGCCGTCGACATCCCGATCGAAATTCCCGACCGCGACAAGGCCAAACCGTTGCCGGTCCCGGCCAAGCCGGCGACGCAGTCGCCGGCGGTCTCCGGGCCGGTGACCGCCGCTCCGGCGCCGGCCAAAGCCCAGGCGTCGGCGGCGCAGGCCAAGGAAGGTGCGACCGCGATTGCGCCGGCACCGCCCGAAGCCAAGGCCGAGGCGGCACCGGTGGCCAAGGTCGTCGCAAAGACCGAACCCAAACCTGAACCCAAACCGGCGTCCAAACCTGAAACCAAGGTGGCCGAAGGCGCGAAAGCCAAGGCCTTGCCCGAAAGCAAGCCGGTCGCTGCGGCGCCGGCGGAAGCGCGATACGTGGTCCAGGTCGGCGCTTTCGCCGATCCCGCCAAGGCACGCGAGGCGCGCGCCAAGGTGGAGCGGGCCGGACTGAAGACCTACACCCACGTGGCCGAGACCAAGGATGGCAAGCGCATCCGGGTGCGGGTCGGCCCGTTCGAGACGCGCGGCGAAGCGGACAAGGCGGCCAGCAAGATCAAGGGCCTGGACATGCCCGCCGCCATCCTCACCTTGTAGCCTGGGCATGGCCATGCCGATGCTCGACTGGGTCTTCCTGGCCGTGTTGGCCGCGTCCTTGCTGCTGGGCGCATGGCGCGGGCTGGTGTATGAGGTGTTGTCGGTGACCAGCTGGGTCGCGGCCTTCATCGTTGCGCAGTGGCTGGCGCCCGATGCCGCGGCGCTGCTGCCGGTGGATCGTGCGCCGGAAGCCGGGCGCTATGCGGTGGGCTTCGTGGTCGTCTTCATCGCGGTGGTGTTCACCGGGGGCATGCTGGCCTGGCTGACCCGCAAACTGGTCGACTCGGTCGGCCTGCGGCCGGTGGACCGCACGCTGGGCGCGGCATTCGGGCTGATGCGCGGCGCGGTGCTGCTGCTGGCCCTGGCGGTGCTGGTCAACATGTCGCCGGCGCGGCGTGCCGACTGGTGGACGCAGTCGAAGGGCGCCGAGGTATCGATGGCGGCGCTGAAGGGATTGAAGCCGGTATTGCCCGAACGGTTCGGGCACTACCTTCCAGGTTAGGACGTCGGCGGCGCGCCGGCGGCCTGCCTACAATGAGAGCCATACATGTGTGGAATCGTCGGCGTCGTCAGCGGCGCCCCCGTCAACCAGCTGATCTATGACGCGTTGCTGCTGCTGCAGCACCGCGGCCAGGACGCGGCCGGCATCGTCACCCAGAAGGAACGCAAGTTCTTCATGCACAAGGCCAAGGGCATGGTGCGCGACGTGTTCCGCACGCGCAACATGCGCGCGCTGCCGGGCAACGCCGGCCTGGGTCAAGTGCGCTATCCGACGGCCGGCAATGCCTACAGCGAGGAAGAGGCCCAGCCGTTCTATGTCAACGCGCCGTTCGGCATCGTGCTGGTGCACAACGGCAACCTGACCAACGCCCAGGCGCTGAAGGCTGAGCTGTTCTCGTCGGACCATCGCCACATCAACACCGAGAGCGATTCCGAGGTGCTGCTCAACGTCTTCGCGCACGAGCTGGAGAAGGCCACCCGCGGCGTGCCGATGCTGCCCGAGCAGGTGTTTGCCGCGGTGCGCAACGTGCACCGCCGGGTGCGCGGCTCCTATGCGGTGGTGGTGATGATCGCGGGCCATGGCGTGCTGGCGTTCCGCGATCCGTTCGGCATCCGCCCACTCTCGCTGGGGCGCAGCCGCAACGGCACGGTGATGGTGGCAAGCGAGTCGGTGTCGCTGGAAGGCACCGGCCACACTTTCGAGCGGCACGTGGCGCCGGGCGAGGCGGTCTTCATCGACCTGCAGGCCAAGGTGCACGCCCAGCAATGCGCCGACGCACCCAGGCTTTATCCCTGCATCTTCGAATTCGTTTACCTGGCCCGTCCCGATTCGGTGCTGGACGGCATCTCGGTCTACCAGGCCCGCCTGAACCTCGGCGAAACGCTGGCCAAACGGGTGGTATCCACGGTGCCGCCCAACGAGATCGACGTGGTCATCCCGATTCCCGAATCGAGCCGGCCCAGCGCGATGCAACTGGCCCAGTTGCTGGGCATCCCCTACCGCGAAGGCTTCGTCAAGAACCGCTACGTGGGGCGCACCTTCATCATGCCGGGGCAGGGCGTGCGCAAGAAATCGGTGCGCCAGAAGCTCAACGCCATCGTGAGCGAATTCAAGGGCCGCAATGTGCTGCTGGTGGACGACTCGATCGTGCGCGGCACCACCAGCCAGGAGATCGTGCAGATGGCGCGCGACGCCGGCGCGCGCAAGGTGTACCTGGCCAGCGCCGCCCCGCCGGTGCGCTTTCCCAACGTGTACGGCATCGACATGCCCACCGCCACCGAGCTGGTGGCGCACGGCCACACGGTTGAAGAGGTGCGCGCCATCATCGGCTGCGACGCCCTGATCTACCAGGACGTCGAGGGCATGAAGCGCGCCGTGCTGAAGGCCGCCCAGGGCGCCGGCGC
>JAAOZX010000089.1 GCA_012274225.1 Comamonadaceae bacterium
GGCCAGCGGCAGCCCGCTTGCGAGACCACGGCGCGAGCAGGCGCTGGAACTGGCCAACAGCGCGATCGCGGCTCAGGGCATGGCGGCGATCGCCGGCGCTACCGCACCGGGGTCCCGGGTGATCGTCGTGCGCGCCCTGGCTCCACAGGTGGAACCGGCGATGGCCCTGCTCAAGGCGATCCGCGCCGCGTGGCGCCCGGCGCTGTGGAATCTGCCGCCCACGGTGCCGCGGAGCTGGGCGATGTGATGAGTGGGTACGTCCCTCTTAGATCGCCACCAGTTCCCGCACCCCGTCCGCTTCCATGTCGGAGCCGGCGCCGCGCGCGATGAATTCGCCGCGTTGCATCACCAGGTAATCGTCGGCCAGTTCGCGCGCGAAGTCGTAGTACTGCTCCACCAGCAGGATCGCCATCTCGCCGCGATCGGCCAGCAACCGGATGACCCGCCCGATGTCCTTGATGATGCTGGGCTGGATGCCTTCGGTGGGCTCGTCCAGGATCAACAATTTGGGCTTGGCGGCGAGAGCGCGCGCGATGGCGAGTTGCTGTTGCTGGCCGCCCGAGAGGTCGCCGCCTCGGCGCCGCAGCATCTGCTTCAAGACCGGGAACAGCTCGAACAGTTCGGCCGGCACGGCCTCGCCGGCCGGCTTGTAGGCCAGGCCCATGCGCAGGTTTTCTTCCACCGTGAGGCGGCCGAAGATCTCGCGGCCCTGCGGTACGAAGCCGATGCCGGCACGCGCGCGCTGGTACGGCGTGGCGTTCTGGATGGCGCGGCCGTCGAACTCGATCATGCCGGTCCTGATAGGCACCAGGCCCATCAGCGACTTGAGCAGCGTGGTCTTGCCGACGCCGTTGCGGCCCAGCAGCACCGTCACCTTGCCGCGATGCGCCTGCAAGCTGACGTCCCGCAAGATGTGCGAGCCGCCATAGTACTGGTTGATGTTCTTGACGTTCAGCATTTGAATACCGGGTTCAAGGACGCAGAAGACGCAGAGGAACGCAGAAGACGCAAAAGAACAGCCGAACAATCATTCATTTGAATTCCTTCTGCGCCTTCTGCGCCTTCTGCGCCTTTTGCGTCTTTTGCGTCTTCTGCGTCCGGATGTCTGAATTCATTTCACCGCCCCAGGTACACCTCGATCACGCGCTCGTCGTTCTGCACTTGCGCCAGAGTGCCCTGCGCGAGCACCGAGCCTTCGGACAGCACCGTGACGATTTCCGAAATGCTCTGGATGAAACTCATGTCGTGCTCGACCACCATCAGCGAATGCTTGCCCTTCAACTGCAGGAACAGTTCGGCGGTGCGCGCGGTTTCCTCATCGGTCATTCCCGCCACCGGCTCGTCGAGCAGCAGCAATTTCGGGTCCTGCATCAGCAGCATCCCGATCTCCAGCCACTGCTTCTGGCCGTGGCTCAACGTGCCGGCCGGCCGTCGCACCGCTTCGGCCAGCTGGATGGTGTGCAGCATCTGCGCCAACCGATCGCCCTGGCCGCTGTCCAGGCGAAAGAACATCGAGGGCTTGACGCCCTTGTCGGTCTTGAGCGCCAGCTCCAGGTTTTCGAACACCGTGAGCCGCTCGAACACGGTCGGCTTCTGGAACTTGCGGCCGATTCCTAGTTGCGCGATTTCCGGCTCGGTGTAGCGCAGCAGGTCGATCGTGCTGCCGAAGAACACGGTGCCCGCGTCGGGCCGGGTCTTGCCGGTGATGATGTCCATCAGCGTGGTCTTGCCGGCGCCGTTGGGGCCGATGATGCAGCGCAGCTCGCCCGGCGCAATGTCCAGCGACAGTCCGTTGATCGCCTTGAAACCGTCGAAGCTGACGCTGACGTCTTCCAGGTACAGGATGCGGCCGTGGGCGACGTCGACCTCGCCAGCCGTCACCGGGCGGCCGAACCCCGCAGCGCGGCCGCCGGAATGGGTACGCCCCTTCAGCTTGTGTTCGCGGTGCGCGCGTGCCCGTCGCTCGCCGTCCTCCATCAGGTCGGGCGTCATTTCGTTCGCGCCTTCCACTGGTTCACCAGACCGATGACCCCGTTGGGCAGGAACAGCGTCACGCCGATGAACAGGGCACCGAGGAAATACAGCCAGACCTCGGGCGCGGTGACGGTGAGCCAGCTCTTGGCGCCGTTCACCAGGAAGGCGCCGACGATGGGGCCGATCAGCGTCGCGCGGCCCCCCACCGCGGCCCACACCGCGAACTCGATCGAGTTGGCCGGGCTCATCTCGCTGGGGTTGATGATGCCGACCTGCGGCACATAGAGGGCTCCCGCCACGCCGCACATCACGGCCGAGATTGTCCAGATCGTCAACTTGTAGCCGACCGGCGAATAGCCGGAGAACATCACCCGGGTCTCGGCGTCGCGGATGGCCTGCAACACCCGGCCGAACTTGCTGGCCACCAGCCAGCGCGCAGCCAGGAAGAACCCCAGCAGCACGACGCCGGTGAGCACGAAGAGCAGCATGCGCGTTGACTGCGTGGCAATCGGAACACCCAGGATGCGCTTGAAATCGGTGAAGCCGTTGTTGCCGCCGAAGCCGGTCTCGTTGCGGAAGAACAGCAGCATTGCCGCAAACGTCATGGCCTGCGTGATGATGGAGAAATAGACGCCCTTGATGCGGGAGCGGAAGGCGAAGTAGCCGAACACAAACGCCACCAGCGCGGGCACGGCAACGATGAGGAACAGGGTGGCAACGAAGCTGTCCGAGAGCTGCCAGTGCCAGGGGAGCTGCTTCCAGTCGAGGAACACCATGAAGTCCGGCAGGTCGCTCTTGTAGTTGCCGTCGCGGCCGATCTGGCGCATCAAGTACATGCCCATCGCATAGCCGCCCAGCGCGAAGAAAAGGCCGTGCCCCAGCGACAGGATGCCGGTGTAGCCCCAGATCAGGTCCATCGCCAGCGCGCAGATGGCGTAGCACATGATCTTGCCGACCAGCGCCACCGCGTAGTCGCTCATGTGGAAGACGCTGCCGGTGGGCACCACCAGGTTCAGCAGCGGCGCCACGGCGCAGACCGCCAGCAGCGCGATGATGAAGGTGGTCCAGCCGGTTCGGGACAGGATCGCGGATGGGGTGGGCAGCGTGAGCGGAGCGACCGCGGGCTGGGGATCTCGCATCACGACGCCATCTCCGGAAGGTGACTGACGAGCGAGCGTCTTTTTGAACGCAGAGGACGCGGAGGACTCGCAGAGGACGCGGAGGAAACCCCGAAAAGAACTGGATGTCTTCTCTGCGTTCTCTGCGCAATCTTTGCGCCCTCTGCGTTCTGGCTGTTCAATGTCGGGGACATTACGCCTCCGCGCTGCGGCCCTTCATCGCGAACAGGCCCTGCGGCCGCTTCTGGATGAAGACGATGATGAACACCAGCACGGCGATCTTGGCCAGCACCGCGCCGGCCCAACCCTCCAGCAACTTGTTGAGAACGCCCAGGCCGAGCGCCGCGTAGACCGTGCCGGCGAGTTGGCCGACGCCGCCGAGCACGACCACCATGAACGCGTCGACGATGTAGCCCTGGCCGAGGTCCGGGCCGACGTTGCCGACCTGGCTCAACGCGCAACCGGCCAGCCCGGCGATGCCCGACCCCAGCGCGAACGCGTAGGTGTCGATGCGCGCCGTGTTCACACCCATGCACGAGGCGATGGGCCGGTTCTGGGTGACGCCGCGCACGAAGAGGCCCAGCCGGGTCTTGCCGATCAGGAAGGCCATCAGCCCCAGCACGAAGAAGGCGAAGCCGACGATCACGATGCGGTTCCAGGGCAGTTGCAGGTTGCCCATGACCACCACGCCGCCGCTCATCCAGCTGGGGTTTTCCACGCCGACGTTCTGGGCGCCGAACACCGAGCGCACCAGTTGCTGCAGCATCAGGCTGATGCCCCAGGTGGCCAGCAGCGTCTCCAGCGGCCGGCCATAGAGGAAGCGGATCACGCTGCGCTCCAGCATCGCGCCCATCAGGGCGGATGCGCCGAACGCCACCGGCACCGCGGCCACCAGGTACCAGTCGAAAGCGCTGGGCAGGTGTCTCTGGAACAGGCCCTGGACCACGTAGGTGGCATAGGCACCGATCATCATCAGCTCGCCGTGCGCCATGTTGATCACGCCCATCAGGCCGTATGTGATGGCCAGCCCCAGGGCAACCAGCAACAGGATCGAGCCCAGGCTGATGCCGGAGAACAGCGCCCCCACCTTGTCGCCCCAGGCCAGTGACCCCTCGACGGTGCGCAGCGAGGCCTGGAGGGCGGTCTTGACAGCGGGGTCCGTTTCGACCTTGATCCGCTCGATCAACAGCGTCTTGGTATTGCCGTTGTTGCTTTGCGCCAGCAATTGGGCCGCGTCCAGGCGCCGCGACTTGTCGCTGCTGCCCAGCAGCACGGCGGCGCGCACCAGCCCCAGTTGCTCCTTGATCTGCGGATTGGGCTCGGCCGCGTAGGCCTTCTCGATCAGCGGCAGGCGCGACTCGTCGCTGTCGTTGCGCAGGACCTTCACGGCCTCGGCGCGCTGCCGGTCGTCCCTGGAGAACAGCTTGAGCGCGGCGAGCGCCGTGTCCAGTTCGCCGCGCATGCGGTTGTTGCTGATCACGTCCTCGGCATCTGCGGGCAGCGGGCTTGGCGCGCCGGTGACCGGATCGAAGGCCTTGCCGTCCTTGACCACGAAGACCTTGTCGCCGGCGATCTTCACGGCCTCGTCGGCCAGTGCCTGGATGAAGGCCGCGGTCTTGTCGTCGGCATCGGCCACGGCCTGGTTCAGCGCCTCGATGCGCGCATCGGTGTCGCCGGTCGCGATGGCGTTTGCCTGGGCCGGCGTCAGCGCATGCGCGCTGCTCGCGAGCAAAGCCATCATGAAAATGAGGGTGCGAATGAGCATGAAGAACCTGTAGGGTGGGCAGCGCGCTGCGCACCCTGCAAGCACCTGACGCGTCGTGGCTTCATTCGGGGGCGCGCCGCGCACGGCCGCTCCTAAGCGGCCCGCGCCTCCCCCAGGAGGGGGAGAGGGCGAAGCCCGAGGGGGCATCGGCCCAAAGGGCCGCTTCGGGGGGCGTCCTATTTCTTCGCCGGCTCGTCGGGCTTCTTGTCGTTGCCTTCGATGTAGGGCGACCAAGGCTTGGCTTTCACCGGGCCCGGGGTCTTCCACACCACGTTGAACTGGCCGTCGGCCTTGATTTCTCCGATGAACACCGATTTGTGCAGATGGTGGTTCTTGGGATCCATCTCGGACATGATGCCGCTGGGCGCCGGGAACTTCTGGCCGGCCATCGCGGCGATGACCTTGTCCACGTCGGTGCTCTTGGCCTTCTCGACGGCCTGCTTCCACATGTGGATGCCGATCCAGGTCGCTTCCATCGGATCGTTGGTCAGCGGCTTGTCGGCGCCGGGCAGTTCGTGCGACTTGGCATAGGCGGCCCACTCCTTCTTGAACGCATCGTTGGTCGGGTTCTTGAGCGACATGAAGTAGTTCCAGGCGGCCAGGTGGCCCACCAGCGGCTTGGTGTCGACGCCGCGCAATTCCTCTTCGCCCACCGAGAAGGCAACCACCGGGACGTCCTTGGCCTTCAGGCCGGCGTTGCCCAGCTCCTTGTAGAACGGCACGTTCGAGTCGCCGTTGATGGTGGAAACGACCGCGGTCTTGCCGCCGGCCGAGAACTTCTTGATGTCGGCGACGATGGTCTGGTAGTCGCTGTGGCCGAACGGGGTGTACTTTTCGTCGATGTCGCCGTCCTTCACGCCCTTGCTGTGCAGGTAGGCGCGCAGGATCTTGTTGGTGGTGCGCGGGTAGACGTAGTCGGTGCCCAGCAGCACCCAGCGCTTGGCGCCGCCGCCGTCCTTGCTCATCAAATAGTCCACCGCCGGGATCGCCTGCTGATTCGGCGCGGCGCCGGTGTAGAAGACATTCCTGGACAGCTCCTCGCCCTCATACTGCACCGGGTAGAACAGCAGGCCGTTGAGTTCTTCCACGACCGGCAGCACCGACTTGCGCGAGACCGAGGTCCAGCAGCCGAAGATCACGGCGACCTTGTCCTGCGTGAGCAGCTGCTTGGTCTTCTCGGCGAACAGCGGCCAGTTGGAGGCCGGGTCGACCACCACCGGTTCGAGCTTCTTGCCCAGCACGCCGCCCTTGGCGTTGATTTCATCGATGGCCATCAGCACCGTGTCCTTCAGCACGGTCTCTGAAATGGCCATCGTGCCCGACAGGCTGTGCAGGACGCCGACCTTGATGGTGTCCTTGCTCTGGGCCAACGCGAGTTGCGGCAGACCCATGCCCAGGCCGAGGGCGATGGACGCGGTGAGGAGTTTCAGGTTCCCTCGACGATTCATGGTGGCTTTCTCCGAATGAGGTGACGACCCCATATTGGGTCGAAGCTGACTACGCAAGGGATATGCCAATCTCCAGCACGCCCATGCGCGGGGTGGTCTCGGGTCCCGCGCACGATTTCCTTGCAAGCGCCTGTCCAAAGTGGGTCGTTACGCACCAAAATGCGGAATCGGGCCACGCTGCCGATTCCGCGAAGGCGGAACGGCGTGGCACATGACTTGCGACAACGAAGCTGCACCCACGAGCGCGACATGGAATTGACGCCCCGAGAAAAAGACAAGCTGCTGATCTTCACCGCGGCCCTGCTGGCCGAGCGGCGCAAGGCGCGCGGCTTGAAGCTCAATTACCCGGAAGCGGTGGCGCTGATCTCGGCGGCCATCATGGAAGGCGCCCGCGACGGCAAGAGCGTGGCGCAACTCATGAGCGAAGGCCGCAACGTGCTGACCCGTGCCGACGTGATGGACGGCGTGGCTGAAATGATCCCCGACATCCAGGTCGAGGCGACCTTTCCCGACGGCACCAAACTGGTCACCGTGCACCAGCCAGTGCCTTGATTCCCAAGCCAGGAGCGGCGCGATGACACCCGGAGAAATCCTGACCGAGGACGGCGAGCACGAAATCAACGCTGGACGCCGCACCCTCACGCTGGTGGTTCGCAACACGGCCGACCGGCCGGTGCAGGTCGGCTCCCACTATCATTTCGCCGAAACCAACGGCGCGCTCGCGTTCGACCGCGCTGCCGCACGCGGCATGCGGCTGAACATCGCTTCGGGCACCGCAGTTCGCTTCGAGCCGGGCCAGCAGCGCACCGTGGGACTGGTGGATCTCGCAGGCGACCGCATTGTCTTCGGCTTCCGCGGCCTGGTGCAAGGGAAGCTCTGACCATGGCCACCATAGGACGGCGCGCCTACGCCGAGATGTTCGGCCCCACCATCGGCGACCGGGTGCGGCTGGCCGACACCGACTTGCTGATCGAGGTCGAGGACGACTACACGCTGCGCGCCGGCGGCTACGGCGAGGAAGTGAAGTTCGGCGGCGGCAAGACCATCCGCGACGGCATGGCGCAGAGCCAGCGCTCGCGCCAGGAAGGCGCGATGGATTGCGTGCTGACCAACGCGCTGATCGTGGACCACTGGGGCATCGTCAAGGCCGACATCGGAGTGAAGGACGGCCGGGTCGCGGCGATCGGCAAGGCCGGCAATCCCGACACCCAGCCCGGCGTCGACATCATCATCGGCCCGGGCACCGAGATCATCTCCTGCGAAGGCAACATCGTCACCGCCGGCGGGATCGACTGCCACATCCATTTCATCTGCCCGCAGCAGATCGAGGAGGCGCTGGCCTCCGGCATCACCACCATGATGGGCGGCGGCACCGGGCCGGCCACCGGCACCTTCGCCACCACCTGCACACCGGGACCGTGGAACATCGCTCGAATGTTGCAGGCCGCCGATGGCTTTGCCATGAACCTGGGATTCCTCGGCAAGGGCAACGCCAGCCAGCCCGCCGCCTTGCGCGAGCAGATCGACGCCGGTGCGATCGGCCTGAAGCTGCACGAGGACTGGGGCACCACGCCCGCCGCGATCAGCAACTGCCTGGATGTGGCCGAGGAGACCGACACCCAGGTGGCGATCCACAGCGACACGCTCAACGAATCGGGCTTCGTCGAGAACACCATCGCGGCGACCAAGGGCCGCTCGCTGTGCGCCTTTCACACCGAGGGGGCCGGCGGCGGCCATGCACCCGACATCCTGCGGGTGGTGGGCGAGGCGAACTTCCTGCCGTCGTCGACCAACCCGACCATGCCCTACACCGTCAACACGCTCGACGAGCATGTCGACATGCTGATGGTGTGCCACCACCTCGACCCGGCCATTGCCGAGGACCTGGCTTTTGCCGAAAGCCGCATCCGCAAGGAAACCATCGCCGCCGAGGACGTGCTGCACGACCTCGGCGCGATCAGCATGATGTCCAGCGACAGCCAGGCCATGGGACGGGTCGGCGAGGTGATCCTGCGGACCTGGCAGACGGCGCACAAGATGAAGCTGCAGCGCGGCAAGTTACCGGGCGACGGCGAGCGCAGCGACAACTTTCGCGTCAAGCGCTACATCGCCAAATACACCATCAACCCGGCCCTCGCCCACGGCATCAGCCATGAGGTCGGCAGCATCGAGCCGGGCAAGTGGGCCGACCTGGTGGTCTGGCGGCCGGCCTTTTTCGGCGTCAAGCCGGCGCTGATCCTCAAGGGCGGCTTCATCGCGATGGCGGCAATGGGCGACCCGAACGCGTCGATCCCGACGCCGCAACCGGTGCACTACCGGCCGATGTTCGGCAGCTTCGGCGGCGCATTGGCACGTGGCTCCCTGACTTTCGTCTCGCAGGCGGCCCTGGACAGCGGCATCCGCGAGCGCTGTGGCCTGGCGAAGAGCGTGAGCGCAGTGAAAAACATCCGCGGGGTGCGCAAGGGCAACATGGTCCACAACAACGCGCTGCCGGTGATGGAGATCGACCCGCAGACCTACGCGGTGCGCGCCGACGGCGTGCTGCTGACCTGCGAGGCCGCCACCGTGCTGCCGATGGCGCAGCGCTATTTCCTGTTCTAAGGACTTCTTGATGCTGCAAGTCGCCAAGCTGCTGCCACGCGGCGCCGGATTGGCGCCGGTACTGGTGCAACGCGCGGCGACGGTGGAACTGGACTGGGACGTGCGCCAGAAGAGCCGGTTCGACTGCACCGATTCGCGGGGAAGGCACCTGGGGATCTTCCTGCCGCGCGGCAACGTCGTGCGCGGCGGCGACGTGCTGCTGGCGCAGGACGGCTCGCTGGTCCGGGTCATCGCTGCGGCGCAACCGGTGCTGGTCGTCACGCCCCGCCCCGAGCACGGCAGCGCGTTCGACCTGACCCGCGCCGCCTACCACCTGGGCAATCGCCACGTGCCGATCGAACTCAAGCCGGATCACCTGAAGATCGAGCCCGACCACGTGCTGGCGGAGATGCTGCGTGCCATGCACCTGATCGTCACCGAAACCCAGGCCACGTTCGAACCCGAGGCCGGCGCCTACGGCGGGAATGGCCACCACCATCCCGGTCACTTGCGTCACGGCGTCGAGGCCGAACCCAGCCCCACCCATTCCCACGAGCATGGCGACCACTCCCACTGACGCCGCGCTGCTGCAGCTGATGTGGATGGCCTCCCCGGCATTGCCCGTCGGCGCTTTTTCCTATTCGGAAGGAATAGAGTCCGCAGTGGACGCCGGCTTGGCCGTCACGGAAGCGAGCGCGGGCGACTGGCTGGTCGAGCAACTGCACATGACGCTGGCGCGCGCGGAACTGCCGGTCATCGCCCAAGCACTCATTGCGTGGCGGGCCGCCGACGCCGGGCGCATCGCCGAGCTCAACGACTGGGTGCTGCGCACGCGCGAGACCAGCGAGCAGTTGCAGCAGACCGAGCAGATGGGCCGCTCGATGATCGAGTGGCTCAAGTCGGTGCAGCCCGCGGTGGCCGCGCGCGCGCCGCAGCCGCTGACCTATCCGGTGGCCTGGGCACTGGCGATTTGCGCTGGCGCGGCCACGGTGCGCGAAGCGCTGTTGGCCTGCGCGTTCGGCTGGGCCGAGAACATGATCCAGGCGGCCGTCAAATCGGTGCCGCTGGGCCAGAGCGCCGGCCAGCGCATCCTGGCGCGCCTGGCCGCAGAGATGCCGGCAGCGGTCGACCACGCGCTGGCGTTGGGCGACGATGAGCGCCAGGCGTTTGCGCCGATGCTCGCCATCCTGTCGGCACGCCACGAAACCCAATATTCACGACTGTTCCGCTCATGAGCTCCTCGATCCTCCACCACATCCCCAACCGCACCAAGCCCCTGCCCCCCTTGCGCGTGGGCATCGGCGGGCCGGTGGGCTCGGGCAAGACCACCCTGCTGGAAATGCTGTGCAAGGCGATGCGCGGCCGCTGGGACCTGGTCGCGATCACCAACGACATCTACACCCGGGAAGACCAGCGGCTGCTCACCGAGAGCGGCGCGCTGCCGGCCGATCGGATCATGGGCGTCGAGACCGGCGGCTGCCCTCACACCGCGATCCGCGAAGACGCGTCGATCAACCTCGAAGCCATCGACCGGATGCTGGTGGCGTTTCCGGACGCCGACATCGTGTTCATCGAAAGCGGCGGCGACAACCTGGCCGCCACCTTCAGCCCGGAACTGAGCGACCTCACCCTCTACGTCATCGACGTCGCCGCCGGCGAGAAGATCCCGCGCAAAGGCGGCCCCGGAATCACCAAGAGCGACCTGTTGGTCATCAACAAGATCGACCTGGCGCCCCACGTCGGCGCCGACCTGGGTGTGATGCAAGCCGATACCCGCCGCATGCGCGGCACCCGCCCGTTCGTCATGACCAACCTCAAGACGCTGCAGGGCGTGGCCGAGGTGGCGGCGTTCATCGAACGCAAGGGCATGCTGCAACCGGCGTGAAACCGGACTGCGGGCCGTCACAGACCTGCCGGTAAACTGAGGTCTCCACCTCAAGGATCCGATATGAACGGCGCGGACGCCCTCTGCGACACCCTGCTGGCCGGCGGTGTCGACACCTGTTTCGCCAATCCCGGCACCTCCGAAATGCATTTCGTCGCGGCGCTCGACCGCAAGCCGAAGATGCGCTGCGTGCTGGGTCTGTTCGAAGGCGTGGTGACGGGCGCTGCCGACGGCTATGCCCGGATGGCGGAAAAGCCGGCGGCGACCTTGCTGCACCTGGGCCCGGGCCTGGCCAACGGCCTGGCCAACCTGCACAACGCCAAGCGGGCCCGCTCGCCGGTGGTCAACATCGTCGGCGATCACGCGACCTATCATCTCCGGCACGACGCGCCGCTGACCAGCGACATCGAAGGCCTGGCGCGTCCGATGTCGCACTGGGTGCACCGGGTCTCGGAGGCCGACCATGTCTCGCGCGATGCGGCGCTCGCGATCACGCAGGCGCGCGCCGCGCCCGGGCGCATCGCGACGCTGATCCTGGCCGCTGACGCGGCCTGGACCGAAACCACGGCGCCGCTGAGCGCCGTGACGCCGCCGCTCGCGCGCGCCAAGGTCTTGCAGCCGCACATCGCGGCCGCCGCGGCGGCCATCCGCTCGGGCAAGCGCACCACGCTGATGCTCTCCGGTGTCGCGCTGCGCGCGAACGCGCTGGAGGTGGCGGGGCGCATTGCCAAAGCCACCGGGGTGCGCCTGCTGGCCCAGCAGTCGAACGCCCGCATGGAGCGCGGCGCCGGACGCATGGACATCGAGCGCGTGCCCTATCCCATCGAGCAGGCGCTTGCAGCCCTGAAGGACATCGAGCACCTGATCCTGGTCGGCGCCAAGGCGCCGGTGGCCTTCTTCGCCTATCCCGGCAAGCCGAGCGACATGTTGCCCGAAGGCTGCTCGGTGCTGCAACTGGCCGATCCCGCGGACGATCTGTTGCACGCGCTGCAATGGCTGGCCGACGAGCTCGGCGTGGGCGCCAACGTGAAGCCCGACGTGATGGAGTTCAAGCGCCCGGACTTGCCGACCGGCGCGTTGACACCGGCCTCGGTCGCCACGGCGCTGGCCGCGCTCATGCCCGAGCACGCGATCATTTGCGACGAGTCCGTCACATCGGGCCGCAACCTGTTCCAGTTCACCCGCACCGTGCCGCAGCACGACTACCTGCAGCTCACCGGCGGTGCGATCGGCGAAGGGCTGCCCATGGCCGTGGGGGCGGCCATCGCCTGCCCCGACCGCAAGGTGATCTCGCTCGAGGCCGACGGCAGCGGCATGTACACGCTGCAGGCCCTTTGGACCCAGGCGCGCGAAGCGCTCGACGTGGTGACCATCGTTTTCGCCAATCGCTCCTACGCCATCCTGCACGCCGAGCTGCGGGGCGTCGGCGCGGGCGTGCCAGGCGTCAATGCCAGGCGCATGCTCGATCTCGATCAGCCGGCGCTGCAGTGGACCCAGCTCGCGGCGGGCATGGGCGTGGAGGCCGCGCGAGTGACCACCGCGCAAGAGCTCTGCAGGGTACTGAAGGCCGCGCTGTCGCGCAAGGGCCCGTTCCTGATCGAAGCCGTGCTCTGACCGAACCAGCGGCGCCCCGACACGATGAAGACCTCGATCCGCACGCTGCTGGCACGCCAGATCCTGGATTCGCGCGGCCGGCCCACGGTCGAAGTCGATGCCTGGCTGGAAGACGGCGCCTTCGGACGGGCCAGCGTGCCGTCGGGCGCTTCCACCGGCGCAGCCGAGGCGCATGAACTGCGCGACGGCGACCCGGCCCATTACGCCGGCCTGGGCGTGCTCAAGGCGGTGGCGAACGTGAACGGGGAAATCGCGCAGGCGCTGGGCGGCATCGATGCGCTCGATCAGAAGCGAGTGGACGACCAGTTGCTGGCGCTGGACGGCACGGCGCAATTGGCGCGGCTTGGGGCCAACGCGATCCTCGGGGTTTCACTGGCCGTTTGCCGCGCTGGAGCGCAGGCGTCGCGGCTGCAGCTCTATCAACGGATCGCCCAACTCTGCGGCGTGACCGCCCCCACCCTGCCGCTGCCAATGACCAACATCCTGAGCGGCGGGCTGCATGCGGGCCGCGGCATGGACGTGCAGGACTTCCTGGCCGTGCCGCTGCGTGCCGCAACCGTCGCCGATGCGATCCACCTGCTGGCGCGGGTGCGCCACGCCGCGACCGAAGTCGCGCGCGAGAGAAACCTCCCCACGCTGTTGGCCGACGAAGGCGGCCTGAGCCCCGGCCTCGAGTCGGGGCGAGCCGCACTGCAAATGATGGTCGAGGCGATCGGTCGCGCGGGACTGAAGCCGGGCGTCGACATCGCCATCGCGATCGACGTGGCGGCCAGCACGCTGCAGGCACAGGATGGCCGTTACCGCTTTGCCCGCGAAGGCGTGGAGCGAACCGCCGGCGAAACCATCGCGATGCTGGCTTCCTGGTGCGACGAATTCCCTGTGGTGTCGATCGAGGATGGCCTGGGCGAGGAAGACTGGAGCGGCTGGGCCGATCTCACCCGCGCGCTGGGCGAGCGCGTGCAGCTGGTCGGCGACGACCTGTTCGCGACCAACGCCCTGCGCTTGCAGCGCGCAATCGACAGCAGGATCGGCAACGGCGTGCTGGTCAAGGCCAACCAGAACGGCACCGTGAGCGGCACGCTTGCCGTGATCGCCCAGGCCAGGAGCGCGGGCTACGCCACCATCGTCTCGGCCCGCTCGGGCGAAACCGAGGACGCGTTCATGTCCGACATCGCCGTGGGCAGTGCTGCCGGCCAGATCAAGATCGGGTCGCTGCGCACGTCGAGCACCGTGGCCAAGTACAACCAGTTGCTGCGGATCGAGGAGCACAGCGGCGCCGCTTACGCCGGCATTCAAGGCATGCGGGGCCGCCATGGCGCGTGCTAGTTCGTACACCACGGCCGAACCCGCGCTCACGCAGTTCCTGCTGCGCCAGCGACTCGCGACACCGGACGAACCGGCGCTGTGGACGCCGCTTGCGGGCGGCGTGTCCTCCGACATCTGGCGAGTCGACCTGCCGGGCCGTAGCCTGTGTGTGAAGCGCGCGCTGGCCCAATTGCGCGTGGCTTCCGAGTGGCTTGCGCCGGTCAGCCGCAACCGCTACGAATGGGAGTGGCTGTTGCTGGCCGCGAAGATCGCGCCGCAGGCTGTGCCGCAGCCGCTGGCGCACGACCCGGAACTGGGCCTGTTCGCCATGGCGTTCCTGCCGCCCGAGCGCTACCCGCTCTGGAAGGCGCAACTGCTGGCCGGTCACGTCGACGTAACGACCGCGACCAAGGTGGGGGAGTTGCTCGCAACGCTGCACAACGCGACGGCGGGTCGGCCCGATCTGGCCGCCGCCTTCGACAGCGGCGAGAACTTTCGCGCGTTACGCCTCGACCCCTACCTGCTCGCCACCGGCCTCCGCCATCCCGACCTGGCGCCGGCGCTGGCAGCGCTGGTCGAACGCACCGCCGCGGCGCGCATTGCGCTGGTGCACGGCGACGTCAGTCCCAAGAACATCCTGGTCGGTCCCGACGGGCCGGTGTTGCTGGACGCGGAGTGCGCCTGGTACGGCGATCCGGCCTTCGATATCGCCTTCTGCCTCAACCACTTGCTGTTGAAGTCGGTGCTGATGCCGCAACACTCGTCTGCTCTGCTGCGATCGTTCGATGCGCTCGCGATGGCGTACCTGGCTGAGGTCCGGTTCGAGCCGCGCGCGCAGCTCGAGGCGAGGGCCGCCAGCCTGTTGCCGGCGCTGGCCCTGGCCCGCATCGACGGCAAGTCCCCGGTGGAGTACCTCATCGGTCGCGAAGCCTTGCGGGACCTCGTTCGCGCCTTCGGCCGGGAGCTGGTACCAAACCCCGGCGCGACCCTGGCTGCCGTCTCGGCGCGCTGGCGCAGCGCCCTGGCGCAGGCACAGCCGTCAACCCGCGCGAAGACGGGCTCGCGAGCTGGGCATTGACCCTCTGCTGTCGTGTAGGCTGGCCCCCAGCCCGGCAGTGGGCATGGTCCTACAGCCGGGTTCGCCCGGTTTGTGCATCCTCGGCAGGAAGCTCAGGGAGAACTCATGACCACTGCCCCAATCCCGACCAGCAGCAACACCGACCTCGAGCGCATCCGCACCAACCATGAGCGGGAGATCCATGGCTGGGCCAAGGCGATGGGCACTTCGCCGGAGCGCTTGAAACAGGCCGTGCAGGCGGTCGGCATCACGCCTCGCAAGGTGCGCGCCTATCTGCGGCACATGGGCTAATGCGGACTCGCAAGCGGGGGCAGGACGCAGAGGACGCAATAGGATCCAATTGACTCCGGGCTCTTTTGCGACCTCTGCGTACGTCTGCGTCTTTTGCGTCCGGCTGTCTGGTTTCTCTAACGCAGCAACGCCACCGCACCCGAGAAACTCAGGAACGCCAGCGCGGTCGTCAGCAGGATGATCCGCGCGATGCGGCCGGTGTCGGCGCCAAAGCGCTCGGCCAGCACCGACACATTGCTGGCGCTCGGCAGCGCCGCCACCAGCACCATCACTTCGAGCGTGAAGTGCCCCAGTGGCGCACCCATCGCGATTGCCAGGCTGCCGACCCCGAGCACCAGCAGCGGCTGGACCAGCAGCTTCACCAGAACGATCGGCAGATAGTCGCGCTGCGGCATGGGTTCGTGCGCCTCCAGCGCTGCAACGTACTGCGAGCGCGCCAGCACGGCGCCGATCGTGAACAGCGCGACCGGCGCGGCCGCGTCCGCCAGCAGCCCCAGGGTCTGCCGCACCGGCCGAATCGGCTCCAGTTGCAGGGCGGACGCCATGGCACCCAGCGCGATCGACCACGCCATCGGATTGAGCGCCATGCCCTTGAGCGCGCGGCGCGCGGCATCGGCCGCACCGTGCTCGTCCGCGCTGTCCAGCCGTGAGAGGCCGATGCAAAGGGAGCTGGTGACGATCAGGTCGATCGTGATCGTGAGGATCGCCGGCCCCGCGGCCGCCGCGCCCAGGAGCGCCACCAGGAGCGGCACGCCCATGAAGCCGGTGTTGGGGAACACCGCGACCAGCGCACCGAAAGCCGCGTCGTTCCAGCGAACGCGCGGGTTCAGGCTGCTGCGCACCACCGCCGCCACCAGCACCAGCGCGCACAGCAGGTAGACGCCCAGCGCGGCAGGGTCGAGCAGATTGCCGATCGGCGTGGCTGCGCCGAAGCGAAACAGCATGCAGGGCAGCGCGAAGTACAGCACGAACGAGTTGAGGCCCGAGATCGCCTCGAACGGCAACATGCGCCAGCGCGCCGCGACATAGCCGCACAGCACCAGCGCGAAGAAGGGAAAGGTGACCTGCAGGATGTCAAGCACCCGCGTATTCTCCGCGCAACGCGTGCGCCATCCCGTCAGCGCGGGGAGGACCTTGGCCGGTATGATTCGCCCCTTCGCACTCTCTCCCCTCAGCACCGTTCCGTCTCCGCAGTTCCTCCCCCTAATGTCCGCAGGCCTCAACCTCGCCCAGCAAGAAGCTGTCAACTACATGCAAGGGCCCTGCCTGGTGCTGGCCGGGGCCGGCTCCGGCAAGACCCGGGTCATCACGCACAAGATCGGCCGGCTGATCCAGGCCGGGCTGGAAGCCAAACGCATCGCAGCCATCACCTTCACCAACAAGGCCGCGGCCGAAATGCGCGAGCGCGCCAAGAGCCTGATCGGGCGCGAAGCCAGGGAGGTGCTGATCTGCACCTTTCATGCGCTCGGCGTGCGCATGCTGCGCCAGGACGGCGCTGCGCTGGGCCTGAAGCCGCAGTTCTCGATCCTGGACAGCGACGACGTGACCGGCCTGCTCAAGGACGCGGGCGGCACCACCGACGCGGCGACCGCGCGGCAGTGGCAATGGGCCATCAGCCTGTGGAAGAACATGGGCTTCAGCTCCGCTGACGCCGAGCGGGCAGCAAAGGATGACAACGAGAAGGTGACCGCGCGCATCATGGCGCGCTACGAGAAGCGCCTGGCCGCCTACCAGAGCGTCGATTTCGACGACCTGATCGGCCTGCCGCTGAAATTGTTGCAGCAGCATCCGGAAGTGCGCGAGAAGTGGCAGGCCCAGCTCGGCCACGTGCTGGTCGACGAATACCAGGACACCAACGCGACACAGTACGAAGTGCTGAAGTTGCTGGTCGGCGCGCGCGGCCGCTTCACCGCGGTCGGCGACGACGACCAGTCGATCTACGGGTGGCGCGGCGCGACGCTCGACAACCTGCGGCGCCTGCCGCTGGATTTCCCGACGCTGAAGGTGGTCAAGCTGGAGCAGAACTACCGCTCCACCGGCGCCATCCTGCGCGCGGCCAACAACGTGATCGGTCCCAATCCCAAGCTGTTTCCCAAGGTGCTGTTCTCCGAGCTGGGCGAGGGCGAGCCGGTGCGCGTGGTCGACGCCGACCATGAAGCGCACGAGGCCGAGCGGGTGGTGGCGCGAATCCAGTCGACCCGGGCCGGCACCGGCGGCGCCGCCAGCGGCGCGGGCCTGGGCAAGGACTGGAAGGACTTCGCGGTGCTGTACCGCGCCAATCACCAGGCCCGGGTGTTCGAGCAGGCGCTGCGCAAGGCCCAGATTCCGTACAAGGTGTCGGGCGGCCAGAGCTTCTTCGACCGGGCCGAGATCAAGGACCTGTGCGCCTGGCTGCGCCTGGTCGTCAACAACGACGACGATCCGGCGTTCCTGCGCGCGGTCACCTCGCCCAAGCGCGGCATCGGCCACCAGACGCTGCAGCACCTGGGCGTGTTCGCCGGCAAATACAAATTGAGCCTGTTCGAGGCGCTGTTCTCCTCGTCGCTCGGCTCGGTGCTGACCGGCCGCGCCCTCGCGGGCCTGCACGAGTTCGGCCGCTATGTGAACGACTTCGAATTCCGCTCGCGTCACACCAACGGCGCCGACGAGGCGCGGGTGCTGCTGACCGAGTGGCTGAAGGAAATCGACTACGAGAAGCACATCTACGACGGCGAGGAGAGCGAGAAACTGGCCGCCTCGCGCTGGACCAACGTCCTGGAGTTCTGCGACTGGATGGCGCAGCGCTGCGGCGGCCAGATCGACGACGCCGCCGGGGTGACGACCAGCAGCGAGAAGAAGACCTTCCTGCAGGTCGCGCAGACGATCTCGCTGCTGTCGACGATCAGCGAGCGTGACCAGGACCAGAACGTCGTGACCCTGTCCACCCTGCATGCCGCCAAGGGCCTGGAATGGCCGCACGTCATGCTGGTGGGCGTGACCGAGGGCCTGCTGCCCTTCAAGCTGGGCAGCGACGACAGTCCGGCGGCGCGGGCCGACGGCCAGAGCAGCGAATCGGGGCGTGACCACGCCCCGATGTCCGAGAGCATCCTGCAACGGCTGCAGGAGGAACGGCGCCTCATGTACGTGGGGATCACCCGGGCCCAGCGCTCGCTGGCCGTGAGCTGGACCCGAAAGCGCAAGAAGGGCCGCGAGATGATCGCGGCGCAACCCAGCCGCTTCATCGCCGAGATGTCACTGGAGACGGCGACGACGAAAGAAGACCCGCGCGAAAAGCTCAAGGCCCTGCGCGCGGAATTCGCCAGGAGGGCCGTCGATACAGCGGCTGCAGCCGCCGCAGCCAGCCAGCCATGAGCCGGCACCGCCCGGCCTTCAGAGTGGACGGCGAAGTAACCGAAGGCGGCGTATGCGAGCAGCAAGGCAACGGCCCAGAGGGCCACCCGTTGCCGATCGCGCGTGGTGATCGGGCCCGCCCTGGCCAATTTGAACGCCGCTGCGTCATTCATTCGATGCCTCCGTTGGCCCATGGCGGGCGCAACTCGTCAAATCGCAGTCTGGGCGCGACAGCGGGTTTCTACAATTGGGCCCTGGTCCCAGGGGATCCTGACAATGAACGTACACGCTGCCTTGATCATGGGGATTCCCGCGCTGGTCGCCCTCGGCGGTGGGATGCTCGCGTCGGTCTGGAAGCCCAGCCATGACACGCGCAGCCTGATCCAGCATTTCGCGGCCGGCGTGGTGCTGGCGGCATTGGCGGTCGAACTGCTGCCGGACATCGCCAACGAACACGCTCCCGGACCGGTGCTGGCGGGCGCGTTCGCACTGGGCAGCCTGTTCATGTACGGGCTGAAGCTGTGGACCTTGCGGCTCGAACACCGAGCCGCAGCCGCCGGCACGGGCGCATCCAACACCGGCTTGCTGCTGGCCACCTTCATCGACGTGGCCACCGATGGCTTCATCATCGGCGCCGGGTTCGCCGCCGGCGGCGAGACCGGGACCATCCTGGCCCTGGGCTTGTCCGTTGAACTGCTGTTCCTCGGCCTGGCACTGGTTTCCGACGCGAATGCCGGTTGGCGCATCGTCGCCATCTCCGGCGCACTGGGCGGCACGGTGCTGGTGTTCGCGCTCGCCGGCAACTTCCTGCTGACAGGCGCTTCGCACGCGGTGATCGGCGGCGCGCTGGCCTTCAGCGCGGCGGCCCTGCTCTACCTGGTGACCGAGGAGCTGTTGATGGAAGCGCACACCGTCGAGGAAAAGCCGTTCTCGACCCTGGTGCTGTTCGCCGGCTTCCTGGCGTTTTGGACCATCCAGCTGCTGGGGCGCTGAGAGCGCGCCGCGCTCAGATCGCCAGGTCGTAGTCGATCGTCAGTGGGGCGTGATCGCTGAACCGGGTCGCCTTGTGAATCGCGACCGCACGCGCCGCTGGCGCCAGTTGCGCCGTCGCGATCTGGTAATCGAGCCGCCACCCGACGTTGTTGGCCCAGGCCTGGCCACGATTGCTCCACCAGGTATAGGCGTCGTCGGTGGTGTCGGGGTGCAGCTTGCGGTAGACATCGACCAGGCCGCCTTCGAGCACCTTGGTCATCCAGGCCCGCTCCTCGGGCAGGAAGCCGCTGTTCTTGCGGTTGCTGCGCCAGTTCTTCAGGTCCTGCTCCTTGTGGGCGATGTTGACGTCGCCGCACAGCACGAAATCGCGCTCGCTCGCAAGCCGCCCCAGGTGCGGCTCGAATTCGTCCAGGAAGCGAAACTTGGCCTGTTGCCGCAACTCGCCGGAGGAGCCGCTGGGAAAATAACAACTGATGATGGACAATTTGCGCGAAGGCGTGTCGAATCTGAGCTCCAGGTAGCGGCCCTCGGCGTCGAACTCCGGCGAACCGTAGCCGACGATCACGTCGCTCGGCAGATGCCGGGTGTACACGGCCACCCCCGAATAGCCTTTCTTCTCGGCAAAGTGAAAATAGCCCTTCAGCCCCGCCATTTGCTCGAATCGGCCCTGCACGTCGGGCGCCTGGGCCTTGACCTCCTGCAGGCAGATGCAATCCGGCCGGGTCTTGGCGAGCCAGGCGTCCACGCCCTTGCTCGTGGCCGAACGGATGCCGTTCAGGTTGAGGCTGGTGAGTTTGAACAAGGAGTTCCCAATGGTGGCAGGTAGCGGCCAGGATCAGCTGGCCCAGGATTTCGTTCAGTTCGCGGTGGACGCCGGCGTGCTGCGCTTCGGCCAGTTCAAGACCAAGGCCGGCCGGCTGTCGCCATATTTCTTCAATGCCGGCCTGTTCGACGACGGCGCCAAGCTCGGCCGGCTGGCGCAATTCTATGCAAAGCGCATCCTGGCCTCGGGCATAGCTTTCGACATGGTCTTCGGCCCGGCCTACAAGGGCATTCCGCTGGCGGCGGCGGTGGTGATCGAGCTGGCCCGCCTGGGCCACAACGTGCCCTACGCCTACAACCGCAAGGAGGCCAAGGACCATGGCGAGGGCGGCGCGCTGGTGGGCGCACCGGTGCGCGGCAAGGTGTTGATCGTCGACGACGTGATGTCCGCCGGCACGGCGGCGCGCGAGTCGATTGCCATCATCGAGGCGGCCGGCGCGGTGCCGTACGCGGTCGCGATCGCGCTGGACCGGCAGGAAAAAGCCACCGAGGGCGGCGCGGACGTGGATCACAGCGCCGTGCAATATGTACGCGATCGGCTGGGGTTGAAGGTCTGCGCCATTGCGAGACTGGCCGATTTGCTCCAGTATCTGGAGCAGCACGGCGGCGACGAGATCGGCGTGTACCATGGCCAGGTGCTGGCCTATCGCCAGCGTTATGGTGTGGAATAGGGAACGAATGGCAGTGCAGGCATCGACGTTTCGGACGATCGCCCTGGCGGCGCTGCTGGCCGGCCTGGCAGGCCATGCCATGGTTGCAGCCGCGGCCTCCGACAGCATCTACACCTGCATCGACGCGAAGGGGCGGCGCCTGACGGCCGACCGTCCGATCCCCGATTGCCTCGACCGGGAGCAGACCGAACTCAGCCCGGGTGGCCTGACGCGCCGCAAGATCGGCCCGAACCTGACGGCTGCGGAGCGCGCGGCCCAGGAAGACCACGAAAAGCGGCAGCAGGAAGAGCGCGCCCGGATCGAGGAGGAGAAGCGGCGCGAGCGGGCGCTGGTGGCACGATTTCCGAGCCGGGAAGTTCATGACAAGGAGCGGGCCGAGGCGCTGGCGATGGTCGACAGCGTCACGGCCGCCGCGCAACGACGCACCGAGGAACTGCAGAAGCAACGCAGATTCCTCGATGGCGAAGTCGAGTTCTACCAGCTCGACCCGTCCCGCATGCCGCCCAAGCTCAAGCGCCAGATCGAGGAAGTGGACACACAACTGGCGGCCCAGAAGCGCTTCGTGGTCGACCAGGATGTCGAGAAGGTACGGGTCAACGCCCGCTTCGACGAGGAGCTGACGCGGCTGAAGGTGCTGTGGGCGAAGCAGGCGGTCGTGCCGCCGGTGGCCACCGCCAGCCAGCCAGTCACCACCGTGAAGGCCGGGGCCAAGCGCTAGGCGCTAAGACGCCAGCTTCTTCTTCAGCAGTTCGTTCACCTGGGCCGGGTTGGCCTTGCCCTTGCTGGCCTTCATGACCTGACCCACCAGCGCGTTGAAGGCCTTGTCCTTGCCCGCCTTGAACTGGGCCACGTTGCCGGGGTTGGCGGCGATCACCTCGTCGATGATCTTCTCCAGCGCCCCGGCATCGCTCATCTGCCGCAGGCCCTTGGCCTCGATCACGGCGTCGACGTCACTGCCGGCTTCGCTCCACAACGCATCGAACACCTGGCGGGCGGCGTTGTTGGATATGGTGCCGTCCGAGATCCGCCTGATCAGCGCGGCCAGCGTCGGCGCGCTGACCGGTGCCTTGTCGATCGCGATGTCGCCGGCATTGATGCGGCGCGACAGCTCGCCCATGATCCAGTTGCTGGCCAGCTTGGCCTCGCCGCTGGCCCTCGCGGCCGCCTCGAAATAGGCCGCCATCGCCTTGCTCTGCGTCAGCGTCGTCGCGTCGTATTCGGGCAGCCCATAGTCCCGCACGAAGCGGGCCGCCATCACGCGCGGCAGTTCCGCCATCTCCGAGCGCACCCGCTCGACCCACTCGGGTGCGATCACCAGCGGCGGCAAGTCAGGGTCCGGGAAATAGCGA
>JAAOZX010000461.1 GCA_012274225.1 Comamonadaceae bacterium
CGCGCACTGGCCGAACCCTCGACCGACTTGCGCAAGATTGCTGCCTGACGCGCATGGCCGGTTCTTCCAACACTCCTCGCCTTACCCACGACCATGAACCAAGATCAGGATACCTTCCGTCGAGCTCGCGACCTGCTGCTGAAGCTGCGCGATGATCATGCCGCCGCAGTCGAACAGTTCCGGTGGCCCGGCCTCACCCACTTCAACTGGGCGCTCGACCATTTCGATGCGATGGCTGCGGGCAATGACGCCCTGGCGCTTTGGATCGTCAATGCGGACGGCAGCGAGCAGAAGTCCAGCTTCGCGCAGCTCTCCGCCCGATCGTCGCAGGTGGCCAACTTCCTGCGTGCCCAGGGCGTGCAGCGCGGCGATCGCATGCTGGTCATGCTGAGCAACGAACCGGCCTTGTGGGAAGTGATGCTCGCGGCCATGAAGCTCGGCGCGGTGGTGATCCCTGCCACGACCTTGCTGACGACTGAAGACCTGCGCGACCGGCTGGAGCGCGGCTCCGTGCGTCACGTCGTCGTCGATGCAACGCAGTGCGCCAAGTTCGACGCCCTGGGCGCCTCGTTCAGCCGCATCTGCGTGGGCGCGGCGCAGCCGGACTGGATTCCGTTCGCTGCCTCGCGCGAGGCCTCCACGGCCTTCGTGCCGACCGAACCGACCAAGGCGAGCGATCCGCTGCTGCTGTACTTCACCTCGGGGACCACATCCAAGCCCAAGCTCGTGCTGCACACGCACGCCAGCTATCCGGTCGGCCACCTGTCCACGATGTTCTGGCTGGGCCTGCAGTCGGGGGACGTGCACCTGAACATCTCCTCGCCCGGCTGGGCCAAGCACGCATGGAGTTGCCTATTCGCCCCCTGGAATGCCGGCGCCTGCGTGTTCATCCACAATATGCCGCGCTTCAGCGCAACTGCCTTGCTCGAGACGCTGGCGCGCTGCCAGGTCACCAGCCTGTGTGCCCCGCCCACCGTGTGGCGGATGCTGATCCAGGAAGACCTGGCGGGCTGGAAGCAGCGGCTCGCACTGCGGTCCGTGGTCGGCGCCGGAGAGCCGCTCAACCCGGAGATCATCGAGCAAGTTCGCAGGGCCTGGGGCCTGCAGCTGCGCGACGGCTACGGCCAGACCGAAACAACCGCCCAGATCGGCAACTCGCCGGGTCTGCCTGTAAAGCCCGGCTCCATGGGCAAGCCATTGCCGGGCTATCGCATCGTGCTCATCGACGTGGACGGCCGCGAGGCTGACGAAGGCGAGGTCTGCATCGATCTGCGCGAGCGGCCGGTTGGCCTCATGGTCGGCTACGTGGACAGCGCCGAGAAAACAGCGGACGCTATGCGCGACGGTATCTATCGCACCGGGGATACGGCAGCGCGGGACGGCGACGGCTACCTCACCTTCGTGGGGCGGGCGGATGACGTCTTCAAGGCCTCCGACTACCGCATCAGCCCGTTCGAGCTGGAAAGCGTGCTGATCGAGCACGAAGCCGTCGCCGAGGTGGCGATCGTTCCCAGCCCGGACCCGGTGCGGCTGGCGGTGCCGAAGGCGTATGTGATGCTGGCGCCGGGCCGCACGCCTGACGCAGCGCTCGCCGAGGAGATACTGGCCTTCGCCCGGCGGCAACTCGCCCCGTACAAGCGGGTACGCCGTATCGAGTTCGTGACGGAGCTGCCCAAGACGATCTCCGGCAAGATCCGCCGCGTGCAGCTGCGCGCGCAGGAGGTCAGCCGCGCGGCGGCCGGACAACGCGGCGAGTCGGAGCATCGCGAGGAAGACTTCCCCAGGCTCCGGCAGGAAACCTGAGCAGCCAAACCTGGGTCGCCGATGGCGGCTGGTTCTTTGCGCTTTGCTGTTTGCAAATTGGAACTGACAAGGCCCAATCAAGGACTGCTTTGTGACGATCACATTCGACCTCCGAACTTCCGATTTGGGTCGGGACTTGCCACTCAGCTACGCGAACTTGATGCCCGCGAGCGGTCATTCCCTTTGACGTACCGGTCGGGTGACACTCAGTCGCTCCCCCGACGATCCCCCTATCGTCGACCAACGTCGCGCCCGCGAGACGGAGTGCCGCTCACCGGCGGCGGTAGCCAGCCTCGACAACTTGCACCCGCCATCAGGAGGACTGTGGCGCGATTCGCAATGAAACTGGCGCCCTGCGTGAGCGCCGCCTGGGCCGCCAGCGGCCTCAGGGCATGATCTCGACGTATTCGTAGACCTCGCAGTCCAGCAGCTGCCTGCGCACCGGTACCGTGGCGCGATCGAACCAGGCCTGCGGGTCGCGCCGGTCGATCTCGGTGCCCATGAAGCGGATCAGCTCGCAGATCGGCTCCACCACCTGGCTGCGGTAGCGCTCGTCCTGCCGCACATAGGCAAGGTGCAGGTTCTTCATGCAGTTGCCACGGCACCATGAGAAGGCCTCGCAGACCTGGCAGGGCATATCGGGCGAGGCCTGCAGGGGGCTGGCTCGCAGCCAGTTGCCCTGGACGTCGCCCATCTGCATATCAGGCAGGTACAGCATGTCCGGGCAGGGAAAGATCTGGCCGCTGGGCATGACATTGAGCAGATGCGTGGCAACACGGCACTGCGTGCGACCGGTGCACAACTCCCGCGCACGATTGGGGAACAGCTTGTTGCGTACGATGCCCATCAGCGGAATCACCGGATACAGCACGTCGCTGCGCGAAAAGAAGCGGTCGATCAGCTGTACCAGTACGTCCTTGCGCCGCGCCATCGAATCGCCGCCATACAGGTCCGAGGCGACGAACTGCCAGTACAGGTAATCGAACGGCGAATCCGCGTCCACCAATTGGTTCAGTGCTTCGAAGCCGGTGTCGGGATTGCCCCAGGTGACCCGCGCCGTGATGGAACCGCCGATCTTGCCGCGCACCGCCTGCAGATTGCGGATGACACGGCGGTAGACGCCCCGGCCCCGGTAGCCGTCGGTGGTGGTGGCACCGCCGTCGATCGAGGCCAGCACGTTGGACAGGCGGCTCAAGGCCGCATCCGGCAGCCGGTGGATCAGGGTGGCGTTGGTCTGCAGCTGGAAGCGAAAGCGCTGGAAGCGCTCCATTACCTCCAGCATCAACTTCATGTTCAGCGTGGGCTCGCCGCCGTAGAAGGTGACGTAGACCTCCTTGCCCTGCAGGTGGGTCTCGACGAAGGCCGCGAGTTGCTCGATGTCGTACTCGACATCGGCCTGGGACCCCAGCACCTCGCCCACCCCCAGCGAGCAATAGCTGCATTTGAGATTGCACTTGAGCGTGGTGAGGAGTTGCAGCTCGACCCGGCCGCCGACGATGGGCTCGCTGTCGGACATCGGAATGCGTGAGTGTGGGGTGGTCGGCTGGAGCCGGATCGGAAGCTCGGAGGTCATGGAGGGATGGCGCACCCGCGAATGAGTCGCGGCACGACAGTGTAGCCAGGCGTTTCGCTGAGCCCGGATCGGGGTAGGAGACTTCCGAATCCGGCACGTGGTGCCTGCCTACAGCGGGGGCTGGCATTCCGACTATTGCCGCCTGGGCGGTCGTCACGTCAACGACTGGCTGGCGGAACCCGACAGCGTGCCGGCATTCCTGCAGGCCCTGCAAGACGCCGGGTGGCTGCGCTGCGGCGAGCCGGTCGCCAACAGCCGGTTCTGGCGCCTGGTGCAAGGTGAGCGCGCGGAGATGTTCGGCGTGTTCTCCAGCTACGAACTGCAGGTGCTGCACGACTGGATTCGCGGCGGGGCCAGTGCCGACGGCCGGCCGTACGACGAAGCGCCCTCGGAAACCGGGCGCCGGCGGCCCACCTTTCGCGCGACCCAGCGCGGCTGTCCAGCGGTCGCCCCGGCGCAAGCGGAGCAGCCCGATGCGCAGGCCGTTCTGCTGGAGCAGCGCCTGGCGCAGGCGGAGGGTGCGAAGCGGACGGCCTTGCTGGTGGATGCGATGTCGCCGGCGCGGCATTGGACACCGGCCGGGCTGCTGGCGACGCGCCTGTTCTGGCGCGACCTGCGGGATTGAACAGTCGCGACGCCTAGCGCTTGCGCGCAACCATCCCGATCAGCGCGGAATGGCCCCGATGGCCGGTGCCCTCGGCCACCTCGGCTTCGTATTCGCGCAACTCCCCGATTTGCAGCTGGGTGAAGGCTTCGCACAGCAGTTCGGGGGTGTACAGGTGCGAGGCGATCGGCGGGCCGCCGGTCTTGTACTCGAGCTGCCTGGGCGTATAGCCCTGCAGCAGCAGCGTTCCGCCCGGCTTGAGGCAGCGCTGGATGTTGGCGAAGAGGCGGGCGCGCACCGCGGGGTCGGCAAACTGCACGAAGATCGCGGCCACCCCGTCGTAGAGCGCCTCGGGCCAGGCCAGGGCATCGCAATCCGCCACCGCGTAGTTGACGTGCACGCCCTGCTGGGCTGCCAGCCGGCGGGCTTTGGCAACGCCGGTTTCGGCGATGTCGAACGCGTCCACCGCCAAGCCCTGGCCCGCCAGCCAGGCGCTGTTGCGGCCTTCGCCGTCGGCGACGCACAGGACGCGCTGGCCGGGTTGCCACACATGGGCATGTTCGCGCAGCCAGGCATTGGGCTCGGTGCCGAACAGGTAGCCGTCGGCTTCGAAGCGGCGGTTCCAGGTGGCGGCGGGGTTGGAGAACGGGCTGGCGGTCGGGTTGTTCATGGATGGGACGGGGCTGGCGAAAAAAATCAAGCATACAGCCTCCCTCCGGGGCCGCCCCGCATGAGTTCCAGCGAATCCGCCAGCGGCCCGGACGCTACTCCAGCAAGGGTGCGGCCCGCCCGGCGGCGGCCCACAACATGGTGATCCCGGCCACCAGCAGCAGTGCGTCCATCAGCACCCGGAAGCGCTGGGCGTCGAGCTGTCGCACGAAACGCCTGGCGATGAAGGCGCCCGCCATCAGCGAGCTGCCGATGACCAGGCCCTTGCCCAGCGTATCGGCCGGCAGCGCGCCCAGGCTGCGGAAGGTGATGGCCTTGGCCACGAAGACGACGAGCGAACTCATGGCTTCGGTTCCCAGATAGGCGCCCTTGACCAGCCCGTAGGCCAGGAAGAACGGCGCGTTGATGGGGCCCGTGCTGGCGACGATGCCGGTCAGGAAGCCGATTCCCGCGCCCAACAGCGCCAGATGCGGCAGGCGCAATTGCCATTCGCGGCTGGCCATCCAGCGGCGCATCGGAATCATCGCGATGAAGAAGGCGCCGAGCACGGTTTCCACGACGCGCATCGGAAGCACCAGCAGCGTCGCGGCCCCCAGCGCCGCCGCCGGAAAGCCAGTGATGCCGTAGGCGGCGACGGCGCGCCAGTCGATCTCGCGCCACCAGGCGGCCACGCGCGACCCATTGGCCAGCACCGAAGCCACGGCCATGATCGGCACGGCTTCCTGCGGACCGAACACCAGCACCAGCGCGGGCATCACCATGATCGAGGTGCCGAAGCCGATCACGCCGCCCAGCGTGCCGGCCACCAGGCCCAGGACCAGGACGAGAGCGAATTCCACTCGTGGCGAAGTGACGGCGACCGGCCCGCTCAGCGGCCGGCGGCCGCGGGCACGGTCGCCAGGAATTCGAGGACATGGCGCGCGAACGCCTCGGGCATCTGATCGGGCAGCGGCACCATGCCGCCTTCGACTTCGACATAGCGGCTGCCGCGAATGGCGTCGGCCAGCGGCCGGGCCTGTGGATAGGCATGCGGATCGGCGGTTGGCGCGAGCACCAGCACCGGGCAGCGCACCAGCGGCAGCCGGGTTTCCATCACGTAGCGCGCCACCACCGCGTGGCCCTCGGCCGCGCGCGGACCGGCCTTCACCGCATCGACCACGAAGCGCTCCAGCAAATCGATGTCGCCCTGGGGGTACCAGGGCTGGCGGATGCGCCACAGGTCGGTGAGGTGCGAGCCGTCGGCCTTGCGCTGCACGTTGTCGACGCGCGACGGCTTGGCGTGGCGGGCGCGGAACGCCGCGTCGACCAGCGCCGAAGCCGACAACACCGCGGCCTCGACCCGGTGCGGAAAGGCGGCGGCGATCTCGGTCGCGGTCACC
>JAAOZX010000462.1 GCA_012274225.1 Comamonadaceae bacterium
ACTCCGCTTCGGTCAGGATCCACACCTCGTGCACCAGGCCCGCCGCGTCGCGGCGGTACACCACCGGCAACTTCTTGCCGACGAGGCCGCCGGAAAGCACCAGCATATTGTTGAGGTCGTGGATGCGCGATCCGGGGGAAAGCCGATCAGGCTTGCCATCCAGGGTCACCTGAGGCGGCGCCGTGACGACGAGCTGCCCCAGCACGACGTCCTTCGGGGCTTCACGGTGGATTCCCTGCGCGGCCGCGATGCCGGCCAGCAGCGCGGCGCAGATGAGGAGAGTCTTGATCCAGCGGTTCATGGTTGACATCCAGAGGCTGTGCAAATAGAGCAAAGGCACTGTGCGGGACAGTGCCTTTGTTGTCAACGCATTGCGTTGAATATCTGGTGGCGCTTCACGGACTCGAACCGCGGACCTGTGGATTATGATTCCATCGCTCTAACCGACTGAGCTAAAGCGCCGAGCCGACAATTATAGCCAGGCAGGGCCGGTCCGGCTGACCGCCGGGGGCTTTCACGGCCAGCAGCCAGGGCGAACCGGCCGCCGCGCCCGGCCTCATTTGTGCTTGAACTGCGCCTTGCGCTTGGCGACGAATGCGTCCATGCCTTCCTTCTGGTCGGCCGTCGCGAACATCGCGTGGAACATCCGGCGCTCATACATCACGCCGTCGCTCAAGGATCCTTCAAAAGCACGGTTCACCGACTCCTTGGCCGCCATCACCGCGATTTGCGAGAACTCGCAAATGACGAGCGCCGCCGCCAGTGCTTCGTCCATCAGCTTGTCCAGCGGCACCACCCGGCTGACCAGGCCCGCCCGTTCGGCCTCGGCCGCGTCCATCATCCGCGAGGTCAGCACCATGTCCATGGCCTTGGCCTTGCCGATTGCGCGCGGCAGCCGCTGCGTCCCGCCGGCGCCGGGGATGATGCCCAGCTTGATCTCCGGCTGGCCGAATCTGGCGTTGTCGGCGGCAATGATGAAGTCGCACATCATCGTGAGCTCGCAGCCGCCGCCCAGGGCGAAGCCGGCCACGGCCGCGATCACCGGCTTGCGCACGCTGCGGATCGTTTCCCAGTTGCGGGTGATGTAGTCGTCCTTGTAGACATCGCTGAACGACCAGGAGGCCATCGCCCCGATGTCGGCGCCCGCGGCAAAGGCCTTTTCGCTGCCAGTGAGGATCATGCAGCCGATCGCCGGATCGGCATCGAACGCTTTCAGCGCTGCGCCCAGTTCGTCCATCAGCTGGTTGTTCAATGCGTTGAGCTGCTTGGGCCGGTTCAAGGTCACGATGCCGACCTTGCCGCCTTCCGTCCGCACCTCGATGAGCTCGTAGGGCATGGTGTTTCTCCTGTGGTGTTGCGCCACTATACCCAAGGCAAACCATGAGCCGACCGATCGGTCGGCCAATGATAGAGTCGTGCCACGAGACCCGTCATGCGGCGCTGGCCGGTAGGGCAGGCGTCGGGCGACCGGCTTGCCGCCGCGAAAGCGTTTTGCGCGATTGAAAAAGGAGTCCGACGTGAAAGATCAGACCGTGCTGTTCGAAGCCAAGGGCGCAGTGGCCGTGGTCACGCTGAACCGGCCACAGTCCCTCAACAGCTTCACCCGTGACATGCATCACGCACTCTGGTCGGCGCTGGACCGGATCGAGGCGGACAAATCAATCAGGGCCGTGGTGATCACGGGCGCTGGCCGCGGTTTTTGCGCCGGTGCTGACCTGGCCGAATTCGATTTCGAGCCCGGGCCCGACCTGGTTCGGCGCGCGGACCCGGGCCCGCTGATCGACCAGGCCTTCAATCCCACGGTGCGCAGGCTCCAGGCCTTGCGGGTGCCTACAGTGGCCGCTGTCAATGGCGTGGCCGCCGGCGCCGGCGCATCGCTGGCAATGACCTGCGACCTCGCAGTGGCCGCGCCCAGTGCGGTCTTCATCCAGGCGTTCGGCAAGATCGGTCTGGTGCCCGATGCCGGTGGCAGCTGGTTCCTGGTCAAGCGCCTCGGGCTGGCCCGCGCCCTCGGTTGCGCGATGCTGGGCGACAAGCTGAGCGCGGCCGACGCCAAGGCGCAGGGAATGATCTGGGACGTCGCAACCGGAGGCGAGGATTGTGTCGAAGCGGCGCTGCGGCTGGCCCGGCGCCTGGCCGAACTGCCGACTCAGGCCCTGGTGCAGACCCGAAAGCTGCTGCGCGCGGCCGCCAGCAACGAGCTGGACGTCCAACTCGACGTCGAGCGCGACACCCAATCGGCGCTGGGCCGCACTCATGACTACATCGAAGGCGTTATGGCGTTCCGTGAGAAGCGCCAGCCCCGGTTCAAGGGCGAATAGCGTTGGATGCAAGAGCGCCCGTATTCCGGGCGATGTAATTGCGGAGTCCGTATGAAGCGATTTCTCCTGGAACCGATCGAGAAGGCTGGCATCGACGAGTTGCGAGCCTTGCAGCTCAAGCGGCTGCAGGCCACCTTGCGGCATGCGTATGCCAACTCACCCGTCTACCGTGCCAAGTTCAACGCGGCGGGCATCCAGCCCGCCGACTGCAGGTCGCTGGCCGATCTGGCGCTGTTCCCGTTCACCACCAAGAAGGACCTGCGCGACAGCTACCCCTTCGGGATGTTCGCGGTGCCGCGCGAGCAGTGCGTGCGCATTCACGCATCCAGCGGCACCACCGGCAAACCGACCGTGGTTGGCTATACGCAGAACGACATCGACACCTGGTCGCACGTCATGGCGCGTAGCATTCGCGCGTCCGGCGCGCGGCCCGGCGACCTGGTGCACGTGAGCTACGGCTACGGTCTGTTCACCGGCGGGCTGGGCGCCCACTACGGCGCCGAGCGGCTGGGGCTGACGGTGGTGCCTTTCGGCGGCGGCCAGACCGAGCGCCAGGTGCAGCTGATCAACGATTTCCGGCCCGACATCATCATGGTGACGCCCAGCTACATGCTGGCGATCGCCGACGAATTCGAGCGCCAGGGGCTGGATCCG
>JAAOZX010000090.1 GCA_012274225.1 Comamonadaceae bacterium
GCTCACCCCGCCGCAACCCACCACCAGGGCGCGCGCGCCGCGCAGCTCCAGGCCCTTGCGCTGCAACCCGCGCACGAACCCTTCGCCGTCGAACATGTCGCCCACCAGGCGGCCGTCGGCGGTGCGCTTGACCGCATTGCAGGCGCCGGCCACGCGCACCTTGAGGCCGACTTCGTCGAGCAGGCCGACCACGCTGACCTTGTGCGGCATCGTGATCAGGGCGCCGCGAATGTTCTCCAGCGTGAACAGGCCTCGCAGGACCTGTGGAAACGACTCGGGCCGGCAACCCATCGGCACCACGACCGCATTCACCCCGATCGACTCGAAGTACGGGTTGTAGATCATCGGCGCCTTGAAGGAGTGGGTGGGATAGCCCAGATGGGCGAGCAGTTCGGTGTGGCCGTCGATCATGATTGGGCGTTCTTCTGTTTGGATGTCTTTACAGGTCCACGCTGACCCGTTGGCCCAGCCTTGCGCTACGCGCCATGGCTTCCAGGGTGGCTGCGTTATCCAGGCTGGCGCGCTCGGCACGTCCAACGGCTTGATGGGCATTTGCCCACACGACGTCGGCAAATGCTTCGGCTGCGAAACGGAAGCCGCTGCCGGTGCCGCAGACGATGTCTTCATAGGGAACAGTCACGGCGGTGCCGCGCCGCACCCGCAACTGGCTCGGCAAATAACCGTAGGGACTGCTGCCGACCTGTGCGCTGGTGTGGTTGAGGTAGTCGGTTTCGATGACCCCGGCGCTGCCGACGATCGTGGCCCGACGGTGGTAGGCGGTATCCATGCCGCAGGACAGTTGTGCCCTGCGGCCGTCGGCATAGTAGAGAGTCGCTGTCGCATTGATGTCCACACCGGAATCGGACCATGCGGCGTCGGTGATGACGGTCGCAGGGGCGCAGCCCATGACCAGCCGGATCAGGCTGAGCGCATAGCTGCCGGCATCCAGCAATGCGCCGCCGCCCAGTTCGGGATTCATGCGGATGTTGCCGGCCGGATTGGCCAGCGTGAACCCGAAACAGGCCTGCACCGTGCGAACATCGCCGATTTCTCCGCCGTGCAGCAACGTCAACATGGCACCGGTCTGTGGTTGAAAGTAATACGGATAGGACTCCAGCAGCATGACATTGTTCTTGCGGGCCGCATCGAACATGCTGCGCGCCTGCGCAAGGCCCAGGCACAGCGGCTTTTCGCAAAGAACATGCTTTCCGGCTTCGGCCGCCCGGATCGCCCATTGCGCATGCATGCTGTTGGGCAGCGGAAGATAGATCGCATCGATGCCGGCGTCGCCCAGCAATGCCTCGTAGCCGGCGAAATGACGCACTATGCCGTGGGCCTTGGCAAATGCAGCGGCCGTGTCCAGATTCCGGCTGGCCACGGCGACGACTTCCACGGACGGACTGGGTGCCACATCCCTGGCAAATTGCCGGGCGATGTTGGCGCACCCGAGGATGCCGATCCGAAGCGGCGGCACACGATTCTTTGCGTTGGACATGGATGCAATCCTTACGGTAGCCGTTCCGGCTGCACCGGGCGAGATGCGCAGCCGGTGCAGGCGCGCCAAGCCCTCGCGAGCAGGGACGGGCTTGGGTGATCTCGGCGCCGATCTTACTTCTTGGACTGCCTTGCTTGCGCTTGCTACCATCGCGCTGACTTCGCGCCAATTCGCATCCGTGGAAAGAGAGCTCACACATGGCACAGCCCACACCCATCCGACTCAATGGCCAGCCCATCGGGAACGGGGCGTTTCCCGCCATCATCACGCCGCTGGTGGGCCGGACGCCGGCCGACCTGATGGGGGAACTGGAAGCCATCCTGCCGAAGGAACCCGATCTCCTGGAGTGGCGCATCGACTTCTTCGACGGCATAGCCGACACCGATAGCGTGATCGAAACCGCCCGGAGTATCAAGCGTGCCGCCGGATCCGTTCCGATTCTGCTGACCCGGCGCAATACGACCGAAGGCGGCCAGCCGATCCCGATCCAGGAACCGGCGGTCGTCGCCATGTACAGCCGCGCCTGCGAGGCGCATTGCGTCGACCTGATCGACTTCGAACTCTCCAACGCGAAGGAGCACCTGGGCCAGTTGCGAGCGGTATCGGCCGCCAATGGCATCGCGATGATCATGTCGTACCACAACTTCGAGCTGACGCCGGACAGCGATACGCTCCTCGGCCGGTTTCTCGAGGCGGAACGGCTCGGGGCGGACATCGCCAAGGTGGCCGTCATGCCCAAAGACCCCCGGGACGTGTTGACGCTCCTGGCCGCCACCTACAGGGCCAGCCAGGCCATGCGCATTCCGCTGATCAGCATGTCCATGGGCGGCGTCGGTTCGCCGTCGCGGATCATGGGCTGGCTCTATGGCTCGGCGGCGACGTTCGCCGTCGGCAAAAGCAGCTCGGCGCCGGGCCAGATTGCGATCGACGACCTGCGCGCCGCGCTGGCGACCGTGCGTCGCGCGGTGACCGGATAAGCGGCCCCGGGCCAGCGGACGGGTTATTGACCCTGCGCGCCGAAGCCGGGCGCGGCTCAGGCTGCTCGCTTTCTGCGCGTGCCGGCCGTCCGGCGATCCTCCTGCATGAACAGGGTCGCCACCACGCCGCGCAGCCATCGATTGCCGGGTTCTTCGTGATAGCGGGCGTGCCAGTGCTGCTTGATCGTGACCGGCGGCAGGGTGAGCGGGCACTCCATCACCTTCAGGCCGCCCATTCCGGCAAGGGTCTCGCCGATCTGGCGCGGCGAAGTGGCAATCAGGTCGGTGGACGACACGATGCCCGACAGTCCGAGGAAACCGGGAAGTTCGCACACGACCCGCCGCCTGACCGATTGCCGGCGCATCGTGTCCTCGAGCAACTGCGCGCCGGTGCCTCCCGTGATCGCGACATGGCCCTCCTCGTTGTAGGCGCGCAAGGTCAGGGTGTCGCGAATGCGGGGGTGCTTGCTGCTGACAAGGCAGACCCAATCCTGCGGAAACAGCGTTTGCTGGTAGAAGCCCGACTCCAGCCAGGGCACGAACCCCAGGGCCAGGTCCGCCGAACCCGACTCCAGCGCGTGAGCCGTTTCCTCGTCGATTCGCGCGGCCACCAGCCGCACCCGCGGCGCCACGGCGCGTAAATGGGCCAGCAACTGCGGCATCAGGCACAGGTGGCTGGAGTCCGCCATGCAGATGCAGAACCGGCGCCTGGCGCTGGCCGGGTCGAACTGCTGAGGCGCGCTGGAGAACTCGCGGAGCGATTGCAGCACCTCCCGGGCGGTGCCGATGAGCGCGTCGGCACGCGGCGTGGGGCGCATTCCCCCGGGCGTGCGCACGAACAGGGGATCGCCGAGCTGACTGCGCAACTTGCCCAGCCAGATGCTGATGGTCGGTTGCTTCTGTCCCAATTGCTCGGCCGCCCGGGTGACACTGCGGGTGCTGTAGATCAGGTCGAACATCCGCAGCAACCTGACATCGATCAGGTCATCGCCGAGTTCCGGAAAGAGTCTCTCCTTCATTGCGGCATTAAATGTAGCCTATTGCCGCCATGGCATGGACGTTATGACGTGACGGGTCTATCTTCGGTCCCATCGCTGCTGGCGGCGGATCCGGACGGTGGCCGGTCCGGTGACTGCGCGAGTTCATGGAAGGAGACACCCGATGGCACAACAGTATTCGCTGGCTCATTTGACAGTGCTGGGCTGCGCTCCGCCCGAAATGACCTATATCGCAGCCCGCGCAGGGTACGACTTCGTCAGCCTTCGCTGCATCTACATGGGACTGCCGGGCGAGCCCAACTACGAGTTGGCCAGGAATCCGGAGATGCTGCGGCAGACCCAACGTGCCCTGAAGGCAACCGGCGTGCGGTTGCACGACATCGAACTGGCCCGCATCAAGGATGATGTGGATCCCAAGAGCTACCTGCCGGCGCTGGAGGTTGCGGCCCAGCTTGGTGCGCGCGCCGTGCTGTCCAGCATTTGGACAGACGACCGGGGCCATGCGATCGACAAGTTCGGCCAGCTGTGCGACTTGGCACAACAATTCAACCTGACAGTCGACCTCGAAGCGGTCCCCATCGCCGGTGTCCGGACGACGGCGGAGGCGGCCGAGGTGCTGCGCGCCGTCGGCCGCGCCAATGCGGGGCTGATGGTCGACATCCACCACTTTCACCGCGCGCTCGATCGGCCCGAGATGCTCGACGCGCTGCCGCGCGAGTGGTTCCACTTTGCGCATCTGTGCGATGCCCAACTGCAGATTCCCGCGGACCGCGCCGAAATGACCCGCATCATGCGGGAGGAACGCCTGTATCCGGGCGAGGGCGGCATCGACATCGCGGCCATCCTGAATCGTCTGCCCAAGATGGTCTATTCCATCGAACTGCCGCACCTGGCGCGGGCGAAGGAACTGGGATATGCCGAACATGCGTTCCGTTGCCTGGAATCGGCGAAGGCCTATTTCGTCGCGCACAAGGCGCACTCGGCGGCCCGTAAGCCCTCCCGCATTTCGGCGTGACAGGCGCCGCGGCACCGGCGATTGCCCGGTCCCGGGGTTGACCGCCGGTCAGCGCACGATCGCCCGCTCGATCCGCCGGTCCGGCACCAGCCACATCAAGGCCACCAATGTGAAAAGGGCCATGCCGGCCCAGGCCGCAAGCAGCCACGCTACGACGATGCCCGCCACGTAGAGCACCATCGAGGCCTTGCCTTTGACGTCGCGTTGCACGGCCCTGGCCAGCGGGCCGTCCCGCTCTTCGCGGCGTATCAGGGCGGTCTGCAGCACGGTATAGGCCACGGCGCACAGCAGCAGGTTGACGCCGTAGATGATCGTCGGCCCCCGCGCAAAATGGTTTTCGCCCATCCAGCCGGTGGTGAAAGGCACCAGCGACAGCCAGAACAGCAGATGCAGGTTGGCCCACAGCACGACGCCGTCGATAGCACGGACCAGCTTCAGCATGTGGTGGTGGTTGTTCCAGTAGATGCCGATGTAGACGAAGCTCAGCACGTAGCTGGAGAACACGTGCCAGAGCGGCGCCAGCGCGCTCAGCTCGGTGCCGGACGGCACTTTCAGGTCCAGCACCATGATCGTGATGATCACGGCGATGACGCCGTCGCTGAAGGCCTCGAGCCGGTTCTTGTCCATGGGCTACAGCATAGCTTTCCGGCGCCCGCCGCACGCCGGATCGTCGCGCCTTTGCGCCGGCCACCGGTCTGCAGTGACGCCAGTGCTACTGCGACCGCATGACCTCCTTGCGGTTCGGGATGTAGGCGTCCTGCGTGCGCACGGCGCTCCTGAGCATCTGCTGTTGGACCGGCGACGCCTGCTGGGCGTTCTTCGCGCCGTACCAGCGCAGGTCGGACTCGGCGACTTTCTTGCTGAGCGAGAGCAGGGTGTAGGAACGGAATGCGCTCTTGCTGCGATCGTAAGTCGAATAGGTGCCGGCCACACGCGCCGAGTCGAGCAGGTATTTCGCGGCCGATGTGCTGTCGACGCCGCCGCTGGTGCCAGATGTCTTGAGCTGGCCGGCCAGATAGGCCCGGGCCTGGTCGTAGGCATTGCCCTTCGAGGCTTCGCGCACTGCGACATAGTCGCGGCCGTCCGAAATGCCCAGGAAGTAGAGGTTCTCGTCGTCGGCGGGCAGCTTGCTGATCCAGTCGGGCGCCCGTGACTGGTCGGCCAGCGCGGGTGAAACCAGCATCTCACTCACGCGGGCGGGCACCTCCAGCGCCGCACCTTGCACGGCCCGATCCTTGAAGTTCGCCGGCAATGCGACGATGGCGTTGGCCTGGCGGCGGATTTCCTCGAAGATGGCCTCGCGCGCCTGTTTCTGCTCAACCGGGAAGTCCGCCAGCAGCATCTTCCGGATGTTGATCTCGGTGAGCAGTTGCCGGCCCTGGCTGGCCATCGCCTTGTACTGGCGATGGTCGAAATCGAAGTACGCGTTGTTCACCGCCGTGAGCGTGGTCACCAGGGTGCCGAGCACGACGGCGCCGACCTTGGCCGCCTTGTCGGAGAGGCTGTGGATGACCGCGATGGCAGCGCCCAGGATGACCACGATGAGGACCAGGCTCAACGCGATGCTCCGGTCGCTTTCCCACTCAGCCACCAGCCGGATCGGCTCCTTCAGCGCTTCGTCGACCGACGCGAGCAGGGTGTCGGCATGAGCCGGGCCGATGATGGCCCAGACGGCGATGACCAATACGAGAGACAGCAGTCTGTTCATATTCATCTCCCCACACGGATGACCGGGAAATGGAAATTACTCGCTGGCCTTGCTTTCGGCAACCCCGCTTTCAGGGGAGGGGCGGCCATGCGGTGACCGGTTGCCCGGCTGCCGGCCGCGCGGTCGTCGGCGCGGCGGCGCGGCGGCGCGGCGGCGCGGCGGCTTCGCCTCGGTCCTACGCCGCTTCTGGCGCCCGGCTGTCGTCACAAAGCAACCCCGCATTGCAAGATGGGGCATGCAAATCCCCGAACCCCCTCCGCCCGAGCCCGTGCCGCCGCTGCAACCCGAGCCGCTGCCCAACGATCCGAAGCCGTTTCCCCGGCCGATGGAATAGCTGCGTCAGTCCGATGGGTGCCGGTGGCGGCCCCTGAGCTTGCCGATTTGCTCGCGGATGCGCGCCCGCGGGCTCCGGTGCGCGCGGGTGGACACGTTGTGCACGGGCGCCTCGTGCTCACCCACGACCCAGCGCCGAATGCGCTCGGCGTCGGTCAGGCGGCTGCGCGCATCGGTGGAATCGAGCAGCACCACGATGAGGTCGCGCCCGGCCACGGTGGCATTGAGCACCAGGCAGTCGCCCGACTCGACGATGTAGCCGGTCTTTTGCAGGTGAATGTCCCAACGCCGGCTTTCCACCAGCCGGTCCGAATTGTTGTAACGCACCGTGCGCCGGCCGAGCCGGACCTCGTGCCGGGGCGTCGTGGAGTATTCGCGGATCAGCGCGTGGCGCGAGGCGGCAGCGGCCAGCACCGCCAGGTCGCGCGCGGTCGACTGGTTGAGGTTGGACAGGCCCGTGGGCTCCACGAATGTGGTGTTCTTGAGGCCCAGCTCCCGTGCCTTGGCGTTCATCGCGGCCACGAACCCCGGCAGGCCGCCGGGAAAGGTGCGGCCCAGCGCGTGCGCCGCGCGATTCTCGCTGGACATCAACGCCAGGCGCAGCGCTTCCGAGCGCGTCAGCGTGCTGCCGACCGGCAGGCGTGACCGGCTATGCCTTTCGCGGTCGACGTCGTCGTCGGTGACGGTGATGCGCTCGTTGAACGGCAGCTTCGCGCCCGTGAGCACCAGCGCCGTCATCAACTTGGTGAGCGAAGCGATCGGCAGCACCGCCCCGTCGTTCTTGCGCAGCAGGGCCCGGCCGCTGCCCTGGTCGACCACGTAAGCGGCGCTGGCTTTCAGGTGCAGGTCGTCAGGCACCTTGTGCAAGCCGGCGCGGTGGCCCCAGGAGATGCCGTCCCTGACCGGTGCGGGATCGGCTTCGGTTGGCGCATTGGCGCTGCGCGGCAGCGGGATTCCGAGCACCGAGGGTGCGGTCTCCGTATCGGGCTCTGCCCTTTGCGCCGGTGTCAGCACCGGCAATTCGCGCGCGGCAAACCACCACCAGGCCCCTGCGGCCAGCAGCAGCGCCAACAGCATGGCCAGGAGCGCCGGACTCTCTCTCTTCCGGCTCGAAAAAATACTGCGCATCGATGAAGTCCCAGCCCGCCATGGGGCAGCGCAACTCTAGCGACCGCCGGCCGCCGCGCTTGTAGGCCGATGGCTACAGTGCGTTCGGTAAGATGCAGCGTCAGCCGCCCATCGTGGAGCGCGCGACAAGGAGAACCCCATGCGCATCAACCGCGTCAAGAAACTCTGGCGCGAAGGCAAGCCGGCCATCGGCGGCTTTCTTTCACTTCCCCACGCTTTCGCCGCCGAAGTCATGGCGCACACCGGCCTGGACTGGCTGTGCATCGACATGCAGCACGGCTGCATCGATTACTCGGACGCGGTGAACATGCTCACCGCGATCTCGACCACCGCCGTGACGCCGATCGTGCGCGTGCCGTGGAACGAGCCCTCGGTCATCATGAAGGCGCTGGATGCCGGCGCCTACGGCGTGATCGTGCCGATGGTGAGCAACCGGGCCGAGGCCGAGCGCGCGGTGGCCGCCTGCCGCTATCCGCCCACCGGAATGCGCAGCAATGGCCCCAACCGCGCGGCGCTGTATGGCGGCAGCGATTACCAGAAGCGCGCCGACGGCGAAATGCTCTGCATCGCGATGATCGAGACCGCCGAGGGCATCGAGAAGATGGACGAGATCATCTCCACGCCCGGGCTGGACGCCGTCTACATCGGCCCCACCGACCTGGCGCTTTCGCTCGGGCTGCCGGCGGTGATGGACAACGACGAGCCCTTGCACATCGCCACCGTCAACCGCATCCTGGAGACCTGCCGCCGCCACAACGTGGTCGCCGCAATGCACACGTCCAGCGCCAAGTTCACCCAGCGCTACATCGACCAGGGTTTCAAGATGGTGATGCTGGTCGCCGACCGCATCGCGATGTCGAACTACGTCAAGGCCGAGATCGGCCGCCTGACCGGCTGGACGCCGATGGTGCCCACGCAGGCGCCGGAGCGCAGCTGAGCGGCTGACGCGCTGTTTTCACCTGCTCCCTCTGCAGGGCCGCCGGCCTGGCGGTTCGGCGTGATGAATCCTCCATTCGTAGCGCATCGAGTCAGGCTACGCCGGTGTTCTCGGCAAAATACGCGGGATGTGCAGTCACTACCAGGCCATCAAGGAGCGTGAGCGCTACTTCCGCAAGTTCGGCGTCCATCCGCCGGCGCACGACTACGTCGAGGACATGTGGCCCAAGTACCAGGGCACGTTCCTCCGCCGGCCGCCCGAGGCGGGCTCGGGGGATGAAGCCGTTGCCGTGCGCGAGGCCCAGGTCGGACGCTGGGGCCTGGTGCCCTGGGCCACGACGGACGCGGTCAAGCAATTCAAGCTTTCGACCTTCAACGCCCGGTCGGAAACTGCTGCACGCTCATTCACGTTCGGTCCGGCCTGGCGGCGCGGCCAGCATTGCATCATTCCGGCGGACGCCATCTACGAGCCGGACTGGCGCAGCGGCCGGCACATGCCAACACGCATTGCGCGCGCCGACGGCGAGCCGCTGGGCCTGGCCGGCCTTTGGGATCGGTGGGAATCCCCAACCGGACCGCTTCTCAGCTACACGATGTTGACGATCAACGCCGACGACCATGTCTTCATGTGCCGTTTCCACCGCCCGGACGAAGAGAAACGGATGGTGGTCGTGCTGCGTCCGCAAGACTACGGCGCGTGGCTCACTGCGCCGCCCGGATCGGCCATGGACTTCATGCGGCAGTGCCCGCCGGCGGTCCTGGTCAGCGAGGTTCGTTGAAGGGCACGCAGTGCGGCGGACCCAGGGCCGCGCCGCTGTCGCGGCCTCCGCAGCCGGCGCCGATGAATTGATGGGCAGGCGGCATCGTTGAATTGCGGCGTCGCGATCCCCGCCCGTTGCAGGCTGTCACACCTAAGCGTGTCGAGTTGAAATCCGCTGCCAATCCCCTCTGGGAGATCGGTCGGTGCGTTTGCCCATGCAGTCGCCATTGTTTTTGCCCTCCCGTGTTGGCGGGTTGCGGTGACCGGGGCTTGGCCCTATGCTCCGGCCGAACTGAGTCAGCAGGAGGAGACCATGGCAACGAGGAAGAAGGCCGCCGGTAGCACCCCACC
>JAAOZX010000013.1 GCA_012274225.1 Comamonadaceae bacterium
CGGTCATTCGGCCCCGGCCGCTCGCGTCACGGCGTTGGTCGCCTTGGGGGCGGCCCGGCGACTCATGCCACGGCTTTGGCCATCTTCAGGAAGCGGTCGCACTCGGCGCTGCGCTTGCTGAAGTCGGGCCAGGCCGCGGCCTCGGCGATCTTGCGCCATTGGGCGATGACGCCGTCGTCCATGTCCGCGACCTTGGCGCCCACCTTCTTGTAGACCGCCGCCACGGCTTCGTCGTCGGCCTTGGCCGAGGTGACGGCGAAACTCTCCATTTCCTGCCCGACATCGGTGACGGCCTTTTGCTGGGGCGGCGTGAGCGAATCGTAGACCGACTTCGACATCAGCAGCGGCTCCAGCATGTACCAGAAGCTCTTGCCGCGCCCGGTGGTGAGGCCTTTGGAGATTTCTTCCAGCCGGAACGAGATCAGGCTGGTCGACGAAGTAACGGCGGCGTCCAGCGAACCGGTCTGCATGGCGGCATAGATCTCGTTGGACGGCACGCTGGAAATGATGCCGCCGGCCTCCTTGAGCATCAGGTCCATCTCGCGGCTGCCGCCGCGGATCTTCAGGCCCTTGACGTCCGCCGGGGCGACGATCGGGTTGCCGCGCGCCGCGATGCCGCCGGCCTGCCAGATCCAGGTAACGATCTTCACGCCCTTGGCGTCCAGCAGCTTGACCAGTTCGCGGCCGACTTCGGCCTTCTTCCAGGCCAGTCCCTGGTCGTAGGAGGTCACCATGCAGGGCATCAGGCCGATGTTGAGTTCCTGTACCTCGCCGCCCGCATATGCCAGCGGATACAGGCTCATGTCGAGCGCCCCCTTGCGCAGCGCCGAGAACTGCGCCACCGTCTTCATCAGGGAAGAGCCCGGGTAGATCTCGAATTTCAGCGAGCCGCCGGTGCGCTTTTCGACTTCGGCGGCGAACTTGCGCGTGAGCCGGTCGCGAAAATCGCCAGTGTCTGCCGTTCCGCCCGGGAACTGGTGCGAGAGCTTGATCACCCGCGTGTCGGCCGCGAGGGCGGCGTGGGAACTGCCGATGATCGCGGGTGCTGCGGCCAGACCCTTGAGAATGTCCCGACGGGTAAACGCCATGATGTCTGTCTCCTTGAATGATTTGATACGGGCTGCCTCGGTTGCGGGCGCCCTTGCCATCTCTTGTGTGCGCTGAGATTCTAGCCAGTGGTTGGCAAGGCAAGTGCTAGCAGTCACCCTTACCCGGGCCCCGCGCCCTCCAGCGCAGCCCGGCGGGGCCCGGCGGACGAAGGCCTCGCAGGCGGGGCTTTCGGTTGAAGCAGGCCATGGCCCTTCGGGCGGCCTGGGATCAGCTCCGAGGTCTGCTGGAGATGTTGTCCGACATGACCGCTACGGCGGAGCATCGAACATGCGGAGCATGTCCCGGCTCTGCCACCACCGCCGCCCGGCCTTGATGCCGCGGCGTGTCTTCCTGGGGGCGCTGGGCGCGTTGTCTGCGGCTCCGGTCCTGGCCCAGGTCCAGGTCGGCGAGGCGTCCGCCCTGCGCAATCGTGTGCCGGCCGCGGAACTGGAGACGGCGGCCACCCAGGAGTACAGCGAGCTGCTGGAGCAGGCGCGCCAGCAGGGTGCGCTCGCGCCCGAGGGCAATCCGCAATTGCAGCGATTGCGCCGCATCGCGACCCGGCTCATCGCGCAGAGCGCACGCTGGAACGAGCGGGCCCGGCAATGGCATTGGGAGGCCAACCTGATCGGCAGCAAGCAGGTCAATGCGTTCTGCATGCCCGGCGGCAAGATCGCCGTGTTCACCGGCCTGCTCAACGGGCTGCACCTGACGGACGACGAAACGGCGATGGTGGTCGGTCACGAGATGGCGCACGCGCTGCGTGAACATGCCCGCGCGCGCATCGCCAAGAGCGAGGGCACCGGCACGCTGCTTTCGCTGGGCGCGCAACTGCTGGGACTGGGGCAACTGGGCAACGTCGCGGCCGGCGTCGGCACTCAATTGCTGACGCTGCGGTTCAGCCGGCAGGACGAGATCGACGCCGACCTGGTCGGCCTGTACCAGCAGGCACTGACCCGGCGCTAGCCCGGCGGGACCGGCTCAGAGCGCGCCCTGCGCGGGACGCGCGCGAGACGCGGCGGGAAATAGGTTGACGCAGATCAACCGTGAAAAACCCTTCCCACCAAAGAATCGCCATACACGATTGTGGAAAGCGATTTCACATGCTGGAAATTCGAACTCATGAACGGGGCGGCCCCGCGGCCGCGAACGCATTGCTGGCACAGGGCTCCCGCACGGTGCAGCTGCCTCACGCCGATGAATATTTCGAAGTCCGCTTCGAGTCGATCGGCGGCCTGGGGGCTCATGCCGCGGGACAGGTGCTGGCGACGGCGTCGGTGGTGCGAATGGGCTTGAACGGCGCCCACTTCTCCTCCTATGGCTCGGAGAAGAAGGGCTCGCTGATCCGATCGTACGTGCGGCTCGCCGCGGGCGATCGGCCGATCCGCACCAGTGCGCCCATCGAGCGGCCGGACGTGATCGTGGTGTTCCACGCCGCGCTGCTGCGCAGCGCCGCCACCTTCGGCGGACTCAAGGCCGACGGCATCCTGATCTACAACGCGCCCGCTGGCGTGGTGCCCGCCGAACTGGCGGCGCTGCCCAAGACCGCGCGGATCATCCGCGTCGACGCCACCGGCATCGCCATGAAGGAGAAGTCACGGCCGAACGCGGTGATGCTCGGAACCCTGTGCACCCTGTGCCCGTTCTTCGACCGGGCCAGCGTCCTCGACACCTTGACCGAGGAGTTCGCCGGCAAGCATCCCGAAGCCGTCGCTTCCAACGAGCGGGCCTTCGAAGCCGGGTCGGCCGAGTTCGAGCAGCTCCATGACGTCGGCACCGCCGACGGCGACTTGAGCCCGATGCCGACCGAGCCGCTGTGGGGCTACAAGACTCAGCCGGCGGGCGGCGTGCTGCCGGCGCCCGGCAACACCATCTGGAACGACCTCACCACTTCGCGCGTGGGCTGGATGCCGGTGCTCGATGCGGCCAAGTGCATCCACTGCGGCGTCTGCGACCTCGTGTGCCCGGACTTCTGCCTGGCCTGGGGCGAAGCCGACGACGGCGGCAAGTTCGAGCGCAAGCTGAAGGGTATCGATTACCGGTACTGCAAGGGGTGCCTGCGCTGCGTCGAGTCCTGTCCCACTGGCGCGCTGGCCAAGACCGCGGAAACCGCCGGCCTCGCGAACAAGTTGCGCGTGCCGCTGTTTCCCGAACTGATTGCGTAAGGGCTTCACCATGACTCCACAAGTTATCGACCAGGCCCCGCTCGCTTCCAAGGGCGGCTCCGTGGGCACCGTGCGCCAGAAGATCGAGTTCCGCAGCGGCAATGAAGCCGCGGCGATGGCCTCGCGCGACATCGGTTACCACC
>JAAOZX010000091.1 GCA_012274225.1 Comamonadaceae bacterium
CGCGCGGTGTGCCGGAATCCACTCTGCCCTTGCCGTTCATGGCGGTCGCTCCGATCCCACTGCACGCGCTCGCGGTGAAAGCCGCGCCGCGGGCCTTGCTGGGCTATCGCTGGCACGACCGTCTCGGTTGACTGACCCAAGCAACTGTATTGAATGTCAAGCCAAATGAAGCCCAGCATTGAACGGTTTGCGCGCCTTGGCCATCGCATTGAGGATGGTCAGCAGCTTGCGCATGCACGCCGTCAGGGCCAGCTTCTTGGGTTTGCCCGCCGCCACCAGGCGCTCGTAGAACGCCTTGATGACGGGGTTGTATCGCGACGCCACCATGGCGGCCATGAACAGCACCTTGCGCACCTGGGGTCGGCCGCCGAAGGTCGTGCGCTTGCCTCGCAGAGTGCCCGAATCACGATTGATCGGAGCCACTCCCACCAGAGCGCTGATCTCGCGGCCGCTCAACTCCCCCAGCTCGGGCACCTCTGCCAGCAGGGTGCTGATAGTGGCCTTGCCCACGCCTTTGACCTCGCCGAGCAGAGCCAGCAGCTCGGCGTGATGCTCGCCGATGAAGACGTGCAATTCCTGCTCGAGCCGTGCCAGCTCGCGATCGAGCGCCTTGAGCATGATGTTCAGGCTCTTGCGCATGCGTCGATCCGGACCGGCGGCACGCTGCTGCTCGGCCACCCGCATGGCCAGCAACTGGCGCCGGCGCGTGACCATGGCCTGCAGCATGCGCTGGCGCTCATCGGGCAGCGGCTTGATCAGCTTGGCCAGGTCGGGGCGCTGCAGCAGCGTCTGGCCAAGCCGCGCGAGCAGTTGCGCATCGATGCGGTCGGTCTTGGCCAGCTGCCCCATGGAGCGGGCGAAGTCGCGCGCCTGGCGCGGGTTGACCACCACCACGGGCCAGCCGGCCAGCTGCAACGCCCAGGCGACTTCGGCTTCGAAGCCGCCAGTGGCTTCCAGCACCACCAGCGCAATGTGCGCGCCCTGCGTGCGCAGCTGCTCAAGGCGCGCCAGCAGCGCTGCGTGACCGGCTTCGTCATTGGAATGGCTGCTGGTGGCAAGGCGGTTGCTCAGAGCCATTTCCAGTGTGGCCTTGGCCACGTCAATGCCTACGGTCAGGCTGTTCGTTACGGTGTGATTCGGCAGGCTTGTCATCGCCCCTCCTTTCAAATGCGAACTCGGACGTTCCTACAACTGTTCGGGCTGAATACAAGCGGCAAGGGGCACGCGCGCAGTGCTTGGGTACGAGCTCCAAGGCTCCTGGAGACAACGCGCTACGTGCCCCTGCCAAACCAACAACGAGGCCAAGGCCAGGCTGTGGACTTGTGGACGATGCGCTCGCGCGCACCGGCCGCCGCCGTGGAGAACTCTACCGAGTTCCCCACCGCGTCCGCCTTCGCCCACAACCCCACAGCCTCCTACCACCACGTTTAACCACCCCTCAAAGATAAAAGGAGACAGCCAATGAAACACTGGAGTCGCATCCTCGCCGTGGCCGCGCTGGCCGCATCGGCGATCATTCCGCTGACCGCATCGGCGCAGGCGCAGCCGCCGGTGCGCATCGGCAGCACGCTGGCCCTGACCGGCCCGCTGGCGCAGACCGCGCTCACGCACAAGCTGGTGGGCGAGATCTATGTCGAGCAGCTCAACGCACGCGGCGGCCTGCTCGGGCGCAAGGTGGAGTGGACGGTGAAGGACGACCAGTCCAAGCCCGAGCTGGCCCGCACGCTCTATGAGCAGCTGATCACCTCCGACAAGGTCGACCTGCTGATGGGGCCTTACGCCACCGGCGCCATCCTCTCGGCCATGGGCGTGGCCCAGCGTTACAACAAGGTGCTGGTGCACCACACTTTCGGCATCCCGTCGCTGGCCAAGTACGACATGCAGTTCCCGGCGTGGTCGCTCGGCCCGGTCCCGCAGGAGACGGTGCCCAACACCCTGTTCGACGCGCTGGCTGCCTCGTCCAAGCCGCCCAAGACCATCGCCATCGTCACCAGCAAGTTCCCCTCCGTCCACTTCATGTCGCTGGGCGGGCGCGAGGTGGCCAAAAAACGCGGCCTGCAGGAGGTGCTGTTCCTGGAGTGGGAGTTCGGCAACCGCGACTTCGGCCCCATTGCCGCGCGCGTGAAGGATGCCAAGCCCGACCTGGTGTGGATCGGCGACATCGGCCTGGAAGGCAACATGCTGCTCGATGCGATGAAGAAGATCGACTACACGCCGCCGCTGCACTTCCACCTCTACCCGGCGCCCGGCCCCATGACCAAGTCGGCCGACGGCAACCACGCGCTGTCCGTGACTCTCTTCGAAGAGCATCCGCCCTTCACCAACAACCCGACGGCCGCCGCCTTCGTGAAGACCTTCAACGAGCGCGCCGCCAAGCTGGGCCTGCCCGACACCAGCGTGGAAGTGCAGGCCGCGGCGTCGTACACCGCCTGGCAGATCCTGGAGGCCGGGGTCAAGGGCGCCAACAGCCTGGACGACAGGAAGATAGCCGAGTGGCTCAAGGCCAACCAGGTCGACACCATCCAGGGCAAAGTGCGCTTCAACGGTCCCAACAACTATGGCGACGACCTGATGAAGATCAAGCAGGTGCAGAACGGCAAGTGGGTGGTGGTGTGGCCCAAGGCCTGGGCCGCGCCCGGCGCCTCGCTGCAGGTCAATTAGGCGCGGAGCGCCAGCGCATGACGATGCCCAGCCTGAACCTGCTGCTGCAGTCCATCCTGTCGGGCATCTTCATCGGCAGCCTGTACGGGCTGATCGGGCTGGGCCTGGGCCTGACCTGGGGCCTGCTGCGCCAGATCAACTTGTCGCACTTCGGCCTGCTGTTCCTGGCCGCCTACCTGAGCTACCACATGGCCATGGTCTGGAAGATCGACCCGCTGGTATCGCTGGTGCTGCTGCCGCCGCTGTTCTTCGTGATCGGCGCGGGCATGCAGTGGGTGTTGTCGCGGTTCTCGATCTCCCCGTTCAACTCGCTGCTGGTGACTTTCGGCATCACGGTGATGATCGAGAGCGCCATCCAGGGCGTGTGGACGGCCGACTTTCGCAAGCTCGAGTCGCACTATGCCGACCTGAAGTTCACGGTAGGGTCGCTCTATGTGCCGGTCCCCGAGCTGATCACGCTGGTGTTGGCGGCGGCGATCTCGCTGGGCCTGTGGGCGGCGATGCGCTACACCGACCTGGGCAAGGCCCTGCGCGCAATGGCCGAGGACGGCGCCATCGCCGCCGCCTACGGCATCAACCAGCGCGCGATGTCGCTGATGCTGGCCGGCCTGTGCGCGGCGCTGGCAGCGGTCGCCGGGGTGTGCCTGGCGCTGACGTTCGCCCTCACGCCTTCGCAGATCTTTGCCTGGGTGGGTGTGGTGTTCGCCACCGTGATGATCGGCGGGCTCGGCAGTGCCCTCGGACCGTTGCTGGCAGGCATCCTGATCGGCGTGAGCGAGGCGGTGACCATGGCGGTGACCTCGCCGTCGTGGGCGCCGATCGTGTCTTTCACGTTGCTCATCGTGCTGCTGCTGCTGCGCCCGGGCCGGTTGCGCTGATTCCAAAAACGCTCAAGACATCCATGAACCGAACGGTCGTTGCCATCCTGGCGGCCGGCGCCGCACTGGCCTGCGTGCCCTGGCTGGGCCTGCCCGCCTTCTACGAGTCGCTGCTGTACATGGCCTGCCACTGGACGATCCTGGCGCTGTCCTGGAACATCCTGTCGGGCTACTCCGGCTATTTCTCCTTCGGCCATGGCGCCTTCTTTGGCGTGGGCATGTACACCACGGCGGTGTTGGCGGGCAAACTGGACTGGCCCTTCCTGGCCACGCTGCCACTGGCCGCTGTGGTGTCCGCGGCGCTGGGAGTTGCGCTGGGCGCGGTGGTGTTCCGGGTGAAGTCGGTGCGCGGCGAGCTGTTCGCGCTGCTGACGCTGGCCGTCACCTTCGTCATCAGCACCATTGTCATCAACACACCGATTGACGGCGGCCCCGGCATCTACCTCAACTCGGTGGCCGTGCCCAGGCTCGGGCCCAGCCCGGCTTCGTCGATCTACCTGCTGGCACTGGCCGGGGCGGTAGCCACTGCGCTGGTGGCCTTCCAGGTGCAGCGCTCCAAGCTCGGCGCGGGCCTGTTTGCCATCCATGACGACGAGGACGTGGCCGAGGTGATGGGCGTGCCCACCTTCCGCTACAAGCTGATCGCGCTCGGTCTTTCCTGCGCGCTGGCGGGCCTGGCCGGCGGGATCCACGCCCTGTTCGTGTCGTACGTGACGGCCGGTGAGACTTTCAACATCACGGTGCCGCTGACGGTGGTGCTCATGAGCGTGCTGGGCGGCACCCGCTACTGGGCCGGCCCGGCGGTGGGCGCGGTGTTCATCACCGGCCTGCAGTACGCCTTCACCGCCGGCAACAGCCCGCTGCTCGGCAAGGCGGCGGTGGGCGCGATCCTGGTGGTGGTGATCCTGTTCATGCCCAACGGCATCATGGGCTGGCTGACGCGCCGGCGCGCGGCGCGTCAGCCAGGGGCCGCGCCGGCCGCCGCGGCCACGGTCACGGTGGTGGACAGCGTGGTGCCGATGGGCGCGCCGCTGCTCGAGGTCACCGGCCTGTCGAAGGCCTTTCGCGCCGTGCAGGCGCTCGACGGCGTGACGCTGGAGGTGCGGCGCGGCGAGATCCTGGGGCTGCTCGGCCCCAACGGTTCGGGCAAGTCGACCTTCATCAACGTGGTCAGCGGCCACTTTGCGCCCTCGGGCGGACAGGTGCGCTTCGAGGGGCGCAGCCTTCAAGGGCACGATGCGCACCAGATCGCGCGCCGCGGCATCGCCCGCACCTACCAGATCCCGCGTCCCTTTGCCCGGATGACGGTGCTGCAGAACGTGACCTTGGTGGCCC
>JAAOZX010000092.1 GCA_012274225.1 Comamonadaceae bacterium
TGCTCACCAGGTTGAAGGCCGCCACCGCGACGATCAGCGTCAGGATGATGAACATCATGCGTTTTTCCACCTGCACCGCGGCGAACCAGGTGCGGTTCTGGCGGGTCCAGTCGCGGATCACCACGTCGCCACTGAGCGTCGGCGACAGCTCGGCAGCCACCTGCGGCGCCTCGTTCAGGTCCTTGAGCTTGAGACGGATGCCGGTCGGCCCCTCCAGCCGGAAGATCCGGGCGGCGTCGTCCGCGTGGAGCATAACCAGGCTGCTGTCGTACTCGTAGTGACCGGAGTCGAAGGTGCCGACCACCGTCAGTTGCTTGAGCCGTGGCACGATGCCGGCCGGCGTCACCTGGCCGCTCGGTGCGATCAGGGTCACCGGGTCGCCGGTCCGCACGCCGAGCTGGCGCGCCAGCTCGACCCCCAGCACCACGCCGAACTGGCCGGGCACCAGCTTGGCCAGCACCGGCTTCATGGCCGCTGTCATGTCGGTCACCTCGGGCTCGCGCGCCGGGTCGATGCCGCGCACGATGGTGCCGCGCATGTCGTCGCCGCGCGCCAGCAGCGCCTGGGCGGATATGAACGGCGCCGCGCCGATCACCTGCGGATTGCGCTTGGCCTCGGCCAGCGTGCGGGCCGGATCGGCCAACGGGCCTCCGCCCGGCCCCATGATCTCGATGTGCGACACCACGCCCAGCATGCGATCGCGCACCTCCTTCTGGAATCCGTTCATCACCGACAGCACGATGATCAGCGCCGCCACCCCGAGCGAGATGCCCAGCATGGACACGCCCGAGATGAAGGAGATGAAGCCGTTGCGCCGGGTGGCGCGGCCGGCGCGGGTATAGCGCCAGCCCAGGACCAGCTCGTAGGGGATTTGCATCGAAAGGTTTTCTTGTGGCGCCGATTGTGGCATCCCCCAGAATAGGCGCATGTCGGACGGCTTCCACTTGTTGATACCTTTCGCCTCGTCGCGCGACGAGGGCTGCGCCGCGGCCTTGGCCCTGCTGGATCTGCCGAACCTGGAAAAGCTGTTGGCGCGGCTCCAACCGGGGGACAGCGATCGGGCCGACGAGGCCAGCCTGTCGATGCCGCACGAGCGGGTGCTGGCGCGGGCCAGCGGGCTGCCGGCCGCGGATGGCCTCATTCCCTGGGCGGCCTGGCAGGTGGCGCAGGCCGGCCGGGACCCGGGCGCGGATGCCTGGGCCCACGTCACGCCCTGCCATTGGCGAGTCGGCCAGGACCACGTCGCCATGGGCCACCCGCACGACCTGCAGATCGAACCGCGGGAATCGCAGGCGCTGCTGGCGGCCATGCAGCCCTTCTTCGAGGGCGACGGCATCACGCTGGAATACGACTCGCCCACGCTCTGGCTGGCGCGCGGCGAGGTGTTTCGCGATCTCGCCACCGCCTCGCTGGGCCGGGTGGTTGGGCGAGCCATCGACAACTGGATTCCGCGCGCGCCCGAAGCCCGGGTGCTGCGGCGCCTGCAGCAGGAGATGCAGATGCTGCTTTACACCCATGACGTCAACGAGCAGCGCTCGCAAGCCGGGCTGGCGCCGATCAATTCGTTCTGGATCAGCGCCACCGGCGCGCTGCCGCCTTCTGCAAAGAGCGCAACACCGCCCGGTCTCGAAGTCGCCCAGGCCTTGTGCGAGCCGGCCTTGCGCGCCGACTGGCACGGCTGGAGCGCCGCTTGGCAGCAGCTCGATGCGACAGCCTGCGCGAACCTTTTGCGGCGCGTTGACGCCGGCGAGAGCGTCACCCTCACCCTCTGCGGCGACGCCGCGGCACAAAGCTGGATCCGCCCGGCCGGCCCCGGCGTCCTGCGCCGCATCGGCAGCCTGTTCGCCGGCAAGCGGGCGGTCGCCCAACTGGAATTGCTGTGAAGATTTGCACCCGCGACATTCCGCCGCGCGCCGCCTGGGCGCTGGAGCAAGGCGGCATCCATCCGTTGCTGGCCCGCCTGTACGCGGCCCGCGGCGTGCTGGCCATGGACGAGCTCGACGACGCCCTGGCCCGCCTGCTGCCCCCGACCGGCATGAAGGGACTGCAGGAAGCCGCCGTGCTGCTGGCCGACAGCATCGCGGCCGGCCACAAGTTGTGCGTGGTGGCCGACTACGACTGCGACGGCGCCACGGCCTGCGCGGTGGCCCTGCGCGGCCTGAAACTCTTGGGCACGCGCGACCTCGACTACCTGGTGCCCGATCGCGTGATCGACGGCTACGGCCTCACCGCGACCATCGCGCAGCGCGTCAAGGAGCGCGGCGCCGACCTGCTGATCACCGTCGACAACGGCATCGCCAGCGTCGAGGGGGTGGCCACGGCCAATGCGCTGGGCCTGAAGGTGTTGGTGACCGACCACCATCTGCCCGGGCCGCAATTGCCCGACGCCGCCGTGATCGTCAACCCCAACCAGCCCGGTTGCGGCTTCGAGAGCAAGTCGGTGGCCGGCGTCGGCGTGATGTTCTATGTGCTGCTGGCGCTGCGCTCGGAACTGCGACAGCGCGGCGCGTTCGATCAAGCCAGTCAACCCAAACTCGATGCGCTGTTGCCGCTGGTGGCATTGGGCACGGTGGCCGACGTGGTCAAGCTCGACGCCAACAACCGACGGCTGGTTGCGCAAGGGCTCAAGCGCATCCGCGCCGGCGCGATGCCCTGCGGACTGGCCAGCCTGTTCGCCGTGGCGGCGCGCAAGTACCAGGTCGCCACCACCTTCGACCTGGGCTTCGCGCTCGGGCCGCGCATCAATGCCGCCGGCCGGCTGTCGGACATGACGCTGGGCATCGAATGCCTGCTGACCGACGATGCGGCCCGCGCCGACGAACTGGCGCGAGCGCTCGACGCCATCAACCGCGAGCGCCGCGACATCGAGACGGGCATGCGCGACCAGGCCATGCTGATCGTCGACTCACTGGTCGACGAGAGCGAAGAGCCGCCGCCCGCCGTCTGCATGTTCGACCCCGACTTCCACGAAGGCGTGGTCGGCATCGTCGCCTCGCGCGTCAAGGACCGGTTGCACCGCCCCGCCTTCGTATTCGCGGCCAGCCAGGCGCCGGGCAAGGAACACGAACTGAAAGGTTCCGGCCGCTCGATCCCGGGCTTCCACTTGCGCGATGCGCTGGATCTGGTGGCCAAGCGGCATCCCGGCGTGCTGCTGCGTTTCGGCGGTCACGCCATGGCCGCCGGCTGCACCCTCGCCGAGGAACACCTGGAAATCTTCGAGCGGGCGCTCGGCCAGGTCGCCCAGGAATGGCTGGATGCGCCCACGCTGCTGCGCCGGCTGGACACCGACGGCCCGCTGGCGCCGGAATATCGCCGGCCGGACCTGGTCGACACGCTGCATCGCGAGGTGTGGGGGCAGGGGTTCGCGCCGCCGGTCTTCAGCGAGATGGTGGAAATCATTTCGCAGCGGCTGGTCGCCGACAAGCACCTGCAGATCAAGCTTCGGCATCAGGGTCAGCCGGTGGACGGCATCTGGTTCGGCCACACCGAGCCGCTGCCGGCGCGGGTGAAACTGGCATTCCGGCTGGACGCCGACGAATGGCAAGGCGTGCGGCGGGTGCGCTTCCTGGTGGAAGCCGCGGAGTTGTGATCAGGAGGTCAGGCCCGCCGGCGCCGGCGCACGCGGATCGTCGAAATAGGCAAACAGGCGGGCTGCGACTTCGCGCAGTTCCGGATCGCCCAGGGTATGGGCCCGCGCCAGTTGCCACATCGCGTACTCCCGGTCGCCCAGCATCATGGTGGTATTGATGCAGCGGCCATGACCGGCCATGAGCAACGCGAAGGCGGACAACAGGCGGGCGGGACAGTAGCACTCCGAGTCCGTAGGACCGGGCTCGTCGGAGGCGTCCAGCGACTTGGGGTCCGGATCGCTTCGGCGCAGGTTGACGGATGCGACTTCATTGTTCATGGTGCACTCCCTGACCGTGTGAGTGATTTCATGCTAGATATCGGCCCCCGGGTAGTCAGTCAGTGTGCATACCGCCGCCGTGTCGGACGCCAGCGCGATGCGGACTCGGACACGGGAGGGGGTGTTGCCCCGAA
>JAAOZX010000093.1 GCA_012274225.1 Comamonadaceae bacterium
CGGCGCATTCGCCCAGCAAAGAAGGTGCGTCAGTTTGTTAACGTCACCGGCCAGTCGCAGGCGCAACCACTGCACGGCGCCAAGTCGCGCCAGGTCGATTTCGCCGTGCAGCACCCGCTCGCTCAACCGTTCTCCAAGCAGTACCCGGCTGCCGTTGACGAAGTGATGCGGCTGCGCCAGCGCCTGGTGATGGGCAACGAAGCGCCGGTTGGGCACGCAGTCGCCGTCCAGGAAGACCAGGTAATCGGCATCGGCGTGGCGTGCGCCCAGGTTGCGCGAGCGCGCCGCGGCAAAACCCACATCCGGATGCCAGATGTGATGGACTGGGCAGGCAAAGGTCGGCAGGCCCCCGCGCAGCCGCTGGACATGCTCCGGGTGCGAGCCGTCGTCGGCGATCAGCACCCGGTCATCGGGGCCGCACTGCGGCGCCAATGCGCGCAATACCGCCAGCAGGGCGTCGGATCGGTTGTAGGTGAGGACGACGAACGCCGTCCTCATGGGGCGCTGTCCGTCAGCTTGCGACGCTGCAGCAGCCACAGCTTGACGTACCGGTAGTACGTTCCTTCGGCATTGGAGATCGCCAGCGCCAGGCCCAGGCGGCCGTCCAGGAAGCCGCGCCTGAACAGGTAGGTGCGCAGGAATGCCCACAGCCCGTGGCCCAGTGCCTTGCCCGGCGAACCCTTCACGCCGCGCCGATGCAGTTCGTGGGCGCCGGCGGTCGAATAGCGGTTCAGCTTGTCCAGCACCACCTCGAAATCGGCAATGCTCTCGTGCAGCAGTTCGCCGTCCAGCCGACCGACCGGCCCGGGCACTTGCAGGGCCTCATGCACCAGGTCGTCCGAAAAGCGCGCGCTGCCGCGGCGAAACAGCCGCACGATGCGGTCCGGCGACCAGCCCGAGTGGCGCATGAACTGGCCGCAATAGCTGGAGCTGCGGTTGACGCTGTAGGCATCGAACTTCGGATCGGCCAGCACCGACTGGATCTGCTCGCGCAGAGCGGGCGTCACCCGTTCATCCGCGTCGATGGACAGCACCCAGTCGCCGGTGGCCAGGTCCAGCGCCCGGTTCTTCTGGGGTCCGAATCCCGGCCAGTCACCGCTCGCGCTAACCCGCGCGCCCAGGGCCTGGGCCAACTCGCGGGTGCCGTCGCTGCTGCCGCTGTCCACCACCACCACCTCGCCGGCAAACGCCACGGACTCCAGGCAGGCGCGCAGCCGGGCGGCCTCGTTGCGGGTGATGACAATGACGGACAGGCTCGTGACCAAGACGCTGCTTTCTCCAAGTCGAAGATAATTTGCGGTTGCACAAGATTATGAGGGTTAGGCCGTTGCTCACATTCCAGGGCCAAGGGGTCGCGCGCAGCGCTGGCGCTGCCGTTCGAGCGCGCCCCGCGAGCGTCCGGACAGCGTGCGGCCAGCGATGATCGACAACCATGGCACGGCCCTGCGCTGGCTGGCTGGCTACTTCGGCCAGGCGCGCCGCTACTGGGTGCTCGCGTCAGTGGCGACCATGGTCTCGTCGGCGCTCGAGCCCGTGCTGCCGGCGCTGCTCAAGCCCCTGCTCGATCGCGGCTTCCAGGGCGGCGACATCGCAGTGTGGATGGTGCCGGCCAGCTTGCTGCTGCTGTTCGCCGTGCGCGGCACCGCCGGCTTCGTGGCCGACCTGGCGCTGGCGCGCATCACCCAGGACGGCCTGCTGGCGTTGCGCCGCGACATGTTCTCGCGGCTGCTGGACGCGCGGCTGGCACTGTTCCACGAGCAGAACGCCACGGCCCTGTCCAACACCGTGGTGTTCGAGGTCCAGAACGGCTCCACCCTGCTGGTCAACGCGGCGACCGGCCTGATCAAGGACAGCGTGTCGCTGGTGGCACTGCTGGCCTACCTGCTGTACTTGAACTGGCAGCTCACCGCGATCGTGTTCCTGATCGCGCCCGGCGTGTTCTGGCTGATCCGCAGCGTGTCGCGCCGGCTTTATCGCATTGCCCGCAGCACCCAGACCGCCACCAACGACCTGGCCTACGTGGTGGAGGAGAACGTGCTGGCGGCCCGGGTGGTGCGCCTGCACGGGGCCCAGGCGGCGCAGGCCGGTCGCTTCTCGCAATTGAGCGGCACGTTGCGGCGCCTGGCGATGAAGACGGCAGTGGCTTCGGCCCTGATCACGCCGCTGACCCACATGCTGGCGGCGGCGGCGCTGTCCCTGGTCATTGCCATCGCCCTGTGGCAAAGCCGCGCCGGCATCACGGTGGGAACGTTTGCCGCGTTCATCACGGCGATGTTGATGCTGATCGCCCCGATCAAGCGCCTGTCCGAAGTGGCCGGTCCGATCTCGCGCGGTCTGGCCGCGATCCAGCGCGCCCGTGACCTGATCGAGCACACCCCGGCGGAGTCGGGCGGCGACTATTGCCCCGAGCGGGCCCAGGGTCGCATCGCGCTGGACGCGGTCACGGTGAGCTACCGCCAGGACGCCCCGCCCGCGCTCGACGCCGTGACGCTCACGATAGCGCCCGGCCAGATCGTGGCCCTGGTCGGGCCGTCCGGTTCCGGCAAGACCACGCTGGCCAACCTGCTGCCGCGCTTCGTGCAGCCCAGCGCCGGCCGCATTTCGCTGGACGGGCATGACATCGCCGCCTGGCGGCTGGACGCCTTGCGGCGCCAGTTCGCCCTGGTCAGCCAGGACGTGGTGATGTTCAACGACTCGCTCGCGGCCAACGTCACGCTGGGAAATTCATCCGATCCCGCCCGGTTGCGCGAATGCGTGGCGGCCGCCAATCTGGACGACCTCGTCGCCGCCCTGCCCCAGGGCCTTGACACGGTGGTCGGCCACAACGCCGTCACGCTGTCCGGCGGCCAGCGCCAGCGCCTGGCGATCGCGCGGGCCTTGTACAAGGACGCGCCGGTGCTGATCCTGGACGAAGCCACCTCGGCGCTGGACACGGCGTCGGAGCGGCAGGTCCAGGAAGCGTTGCAGCGGCTGATGGCCGGCCGTACCACGCTGATCATTGCGCACCGGCTTTCCACCATCGAGCACGCCGACCGCGTGCTGGTGCTCGATCACGGCAAGCTCGCCGAGAGCGGCACACATGCCCAGCTGCTGGCGCACGGCGGGCTGTACGCGCGGCTGCACGCGCTGCAATTCGGCGGTCCATGAAGCGCATCCTGGTCGTCGCCACGCGTCAGATCGGCGACGTACTGCTCACGACGCCTTTGATCCGGGCCGCCAAGGCCCGCTGGCCCGACGCCCGCATCGATGTGCTGGGCTTTGCCGGAACGCTGGGCATGTTGCGCGGCAATCCGGACATCTCCGAGTTGATCGAGGCACCGGGCCGCCTGGGCTGGAGCGGCACCGTTTCACTGGTGCGCCGGCTCTGGCGCCGCTATGACCTGGCCCTGGTCACCCAGCCCGGCGACCGCGCCCACCTGATGGCCTGGGTAGCCGGGCGGCAGCGCAGCGGCATCATTCCCGAGCACGGCGGCAGCAACTGGTGGAAACGCGCCCTGCTGGCGCACTCCGTGCAGTCGGCAGGCGACCGTGGCCAGGTGCACGTGGTGGTCGAGAAGCTGGCGCTGCTGGCCCCCTGGGTGGAAGCCATGGCCGTCAAACCGCCGCTGGCCGTGCCGCCGGGCGCGCCGTTGCCGCCGGACATCCAGGGCGCGCTGCGGCCCGGTTGCGTGGTGGTGCAAGCGCCTTCGATGTGGGCCTACAAGCAATGGCCGCTGCCGCACTTTCGCGAGCTGGCCGCGCAACTGCTGGCGCGCGGCGTGCAGGTCGCGCTGACCGGGAGCGCCGCCGCGCGCGACCAGGAGTGTGTCGCCGCGCTGCTCGATCTCGGCAACCCACCGCAATTGCTCAACGCCGCGGGCCGGCTGGACTTCAATCAGCTGGTCACGCTGTTCAACCAGGCGGCGCTCTACATCGGGCCCGACACCTCGGTCTCCCACCTGGCCGCCGGTTGCGGCGTGCCCACCCTGGCGATCTTCGGCCCGACCAACCCGATGCGCTGGGCGCCCTGGACCGGCGATTCCGGCGCGCCGGTGCACTGGTTGCGCTCGACGCCGTCGCAGACCGTGGGCAACGTCACCGTGCTGCAAGGCAGCCAGCCCTGCGTGCCCTGCGGTCGCGCCGGCTGCGACGACCACCGGCAAAGCCGCAGTGACTGCCTGGTCTCGATCACGCCGGCGCGGGTTCTCGAGGAAGCGTTGCGGATCCTGGGCGGCTAGCCGGTCACGTGGCGCAGCGGCTCGCCGGCCGCAACGATAATGCTTCCGGCAACAGCCCCCCTCATGTCCTCGAGCAAACCGTCCATCATCGAATCCCACCCTTGCGCCAAGGCCGGCGTCCTGGCCTCGACCCAGCCCGACAAGGCCGTGCTGGTCCTCCTGGCATTGACCTTCGCGCTTTATTTCATGGCCAGGGGCTGGTTGAACGCCGCACTGGTCCTGATCGCCGCGTTCTCCCTGTTCCAGATCGCCTTGGGTCGTTGCACGGCCCGGACGCTGCTGGCCAACCCGGGCGTGCGCTGGATGGTGTTCGCGCTGGCAGCGCCCATCGTCGCCGTGGCGGCAGTCCAGGTGCTGCGCCAGGAATTCGTTCTCAAGTACTTCGACGCGCCGCTGCGGTTGCTCCTGTCGGCAGCCATCGTGGTGTATTTCACCGCCCGCCGCGTCAATTGCCTGCGCCTGGCCGAGTTCGCCTTTCCCACCGGCGTCCTGCTGTGCGCGGGGTACATCTTCTTCTGGCCGGGCGCGCACGAGTACTTCTGGACTTTTGGCCGTGTGGCGACCTATTTCATGGACCCGTTGAACCTGGCGACGCATGTCACCATCGCCGGCTTCATCTCGCTGTTTCTGGTCGATGCCAGCGGCCCGGATCCGCTCTGGCTGAAAAGCCTGAAGTACCTCGCGTTCGTGGCGGCGCTGGCCGTCTCCATAGCCACCGGATCGCGCAGCGGCTGGGTGATGATCCC
>JAAOZX010000463.1 GCA_012274225.1 Comamonadaceae bacterium
GGCGAAGGCGTGCCCGATGCGGCGCTGCCCGATGCGGTGGTCTACCCGGCCGACAACGACGATGTGTCGTTCGTGGCGCGTAGCTGCTGCGAGGCCGGCGTGCCGATGGTGCCGTTCGGCACCGGCAGTTCGCTCGAAGGGCACGTAACCGCGGTGCACGGCGGTGTGTGCGTGGACCTGTCCCGGATGGATCGGGTGCTCGAGGTCGACGCCGACGCGCTCGACTGCCGGGTGCAGGCCGGTGTCATGCGCGAACAGCTGAACGCCGCCGTGCGCAATCAGGGACTGTTCTTCCCGATCGACCCGGGCGCCAATGCGTCGCTCGGCGGCATGGCGGCCACCCGCGCGTCGGGCACGGCGGCCGTGCGCTACGGCACCATGCGCGATGCCGTGCTCGGACTCACTGTCGTGATGCCCGACGGCCGCATCGTGCGCACCGGAACACGCGCGCGCAAGACCGCGGCCGGACTGGACCTGACCCGTTTGTTCATCGGCAGCGAAGGTGTGCTCGGCTTCATCACCGAGCTGCAGCTCAAGCTCTGGGGCCTGCCCGAAACCGTCAAGGCCGCGACCTGCCAGTTTCCGGACTTGGCCGCGGCAATCGGCGTGGTGATTTCCACCCTGCAGATCGGCGTGCCGGTGGCCCGCATCGAGTTGCTCGACGCGGTGCAGATGGACGCCTGCATCCGCTATTCGAAATTGCCAGGTCTGCAGGCCTTGCCGACCCTGTTTCTCGAATTTCACGGCGGCCCCGCGTCGGTGGACGAGCAGATCCAGACCGTGCAGCAACTCGCGGCGGAAGCCGGCGGCAGCGGTTTCGCCTGGGCCGAGCGGCCCGAGGAGCGCAATCGCCTGTGGAAGGCGCGGCATGACGTCACCTGGGCCAACAAGGCGCTGCGGCCCGGCTCCAGCTGCATGGGAACCGATGCCTGCGTGCCGATCTCGCGGTTGCTCGAGTGCATCCTGGAGACCCAGGCCGACGTCGCGGCAAGCGGCTTGCCGGCGCCGCTCGCCGGTCACGTCGGCGACGGCAACTTCCACCTCGGTATCGTGTTCGATCCAGCCAACGCCCAGGAACGCGCTCGCGCCGACGAGCTGGCCGAGCGCGTTGCCATGCGCGCCATCCGTCTGGGCGGCACCTGCACGGGCGAGCACGGCATCGGCCTGCACCGGATCCACCAGCTCGAAGCCGAACACCCGGATGGCGTCGAGCTGATGCGGTCGATCAAACGGGCCCTGGACCCGAAGGGACTGATGAATCCCGGCAAGATGCTGCGGATGCCGGCCAACGGAGACTGAATCCTCGCCTGGCGCGCAAGCGTCAATCAAGCGGATGCCGGAAGCCGGCCGTCGAGCTTGAACAGCCGCCGCGCGTTGCCTTCATAAATCGTCTGGCGGTCGGTTGTGCTCAGCCAGTCGAAGCGGTCGATGTGGTGCTTCAGGTCGTCCATTTGCCGGCCCTGTTCGGGGTCGAATACCGAGCCGGTGCCCGGACACTCAGAGCCGAAGACACAACGATCGGCTCCCACGGTCTTGATGAGGAACTCGATTGCTTCCGGCGTGTAGAGCACGGTGTCGTAATAGAGGAGTTTCAGCCGGTCGCGGAAGCGCCCGTGGGTGCCACGCGCGAGCGACGCAGCGTCGAACCGTCCGAGCTGGTAGGGGATGGACCCGCCGCCGTGGGGGATGATCAGCTTGAGCGTCGGGAAGTCGGTGAACACGTCGGAGTTCAGCAAGCCCAGCACAGCGATCGTCTCTTCGTTGATCATGTGCTCGCTGTAGCTCACGCGCGGGCTTTTGGAAGTGGTGGCGTGCACCAGCGCGGGGATGTCCAGTTCGCATAGCTTCTCGTACAGTGGATACCAGTAGCGGTCGCCCATCGGCGGGGCCTCGCCGCCGCCGCCGTTTTCGTAGGGATCCGGGCTGATCATCGCGCCGACAAAGCCCAGTTCCTTGATGCAGCGCTCCAGCTCCGGCAGGCCCAGTGTGATCGGTTGCCCTGCGCATTGCGGCAGGCTGGCGATGCCGAAAAACCGGCCAGGCCACAGTTGCGTCTGGCGTGCCAGCGCGTTGTGGCATTCCTCGGCGAACCAGCCGATCAGTTTCTGCGGGCTCTCGCTGTGCATCAGGTGCCAGGGGCGCGGCGAGAGCAACTGCACATCGGTGCCGTGGTCGTGCAGACAGCGCATGTGGCCGTTGGGCGCGATCTCCGGCGCATCCAGCGACTGGCGGATCTCATCGTCGGTCATCGCCACCTTGCTGGGCCCGTTCCAGCCGCGGTGGGCCAGCAGCAATGACCGGTACGCCCACAACTGCTGCGGCGCGCTCATGTGGGCATGGCAATCGATGATCATAATTGGCTCCAGATGTTATTTTCCAAGCACTGCATTCGGCAGGGCCAGCACCAGTGCGGGGAAGTAGGTGCAGATCAGCAGCACGACGATCAGCGGCCAGATGAATGGCCAGATCGCGCGCGCAAGCTGTTCGAATGGAATATCGCCGACCTTGGCGACGACGAACAAGGCCATGCCGAAGGGCGGGGTCAGTAGGCCGATCATCAGGTTCATCACCAGCACGACGCCGAAATGAATCGGGTCGATGCCCAGCTGCTGCATCACCGGCAGCAACACCGGAACGGTGAGGATCATGATGGCCATGCCGTCCATCACGCATCCGAGCAGCAGCAGCAACACGTTGACCAGCGCCAGCACGACCCAGGGATTGGTCGAGATGCCCAGCAGCGTTTCGGTCAGGATCTGCGGGATGCGTTCGCGCGTGAGCATGTAGCTCAGCAGGTTGGCGGCCGAGATGATGATGCCAACGATGGCCGTGGTGCGTGCCGCGGCCCGGAATACGGCCGGGAGCTCACGCCAGGGCAGGTCGCGGTAGATGAAGATGCTGATGAACAGGGCATAGACCACCGTGATGGCCGCCGCTTCGGTAGGCGTGAAGACGCCCCCGACGATGCCATAGATGATGATGAATGGTGTCAACAGGGCGAGAAACGCGCTACGCGTCGCCGTCCACATCTCTTTCCAAGTCGCGCGCGGCCGCTTCGGGTAGCCGCGTTTCTTCGAGACCCAATAGACGTACCCCATCAGGGCGATCGCCGTCAGGATGCCGGGCGCGAAGCCGGCCAGCAGAAGCCGGCCGGCCGAAGCGCTGGCCATCACCGCATAGATGACGAACGGAATGCTGGGCGGGATCAGCGGGCCGATGATGCTGGCGGCGGCCGTCAGTGCGCCGGAGAACGGAGCCGGAAACCCATCGTCTCTCATCGCCTTGATCATCACGCTGCCGACGCCGGCGGCCTCGGCCAGGGCGGAGCCGGAAATCCCGGAGACAATCACATTGGCCAGCACATTGACATGGCCGAGCCCACCCGTGATGTGACCGACCAGCACGCGGGAGAATTCGACGATGCGGCGCGTCAGCCCTCCTGAGTTCATGACCTCGCCAGCGAGAATGAAGGTGGGGACCGCGAGCAGCGGGAACGAGTCGAGCGCCGCGAACATGCGTTGCGGCATGCTGGTCATCGAGCTGCCCTGGGCCCAGAGGAAGGCGAAACTGACCACGCCCAGGGAAAAGGCCACGGGCATGCCCAGCAGCAGCATGACGAGCCAGCCCAGCAGGAAGAAGGTGATCACAAGGGTGCCTTCATATTGACAGATCCTGGGTGACCTGGGCCAGCGTCGCACCGCGACTGCGTACGTCGGCCCACATGTTCACCACGGTGCGCACGATCATCAAGGCGGCGGTGATAGGGAACACGGTGTACACCAGGCCCACTGGCAATTCGAGGGTGGCGGTGGGCAGCGTCCACATGCGGTCCACCGCCTTGACGCCCCAGTACAGGAGGTTGCCGAGAAAGAACAGCACCAGCAGGTTGCACAGCAACGCGGCCGCGAGCTGCGCCTGGCGTGGGAGCCGAACCACGACGAGTTCGATTGCGACATGGCTGCGCTCGCGCAATGCGCCGCTCGCCCCGAAGAAGACCATCCACACGAACAGGTGGCGCGACACTTCCTCGGTCCAGGCCAGTGGGTCGTTGAAGACGTACCGGGTCAGAACCTGCAAGGCCAGCACCAGGGTAACGGCCATCATCAGCAGCCCGGCGATCTCGTCCTCGAAGCGCACCAGGTGTCGCAGCAACGCGGCCCTCATCGAATGGCCTGCAGCTGCTCCAGCACGCCCTTGCCCCATATCGCTTCGTTCTTTTCATACACCGGCTTCATCGCGGCGCGGAACGCATTGCGGTCGGGCTCGATGATGGTGACACCCTTGGCCTTGAACTCGCCGATCAGCCGGCCTTCCAACTCGCGCAGCGCCGCGTCGTTCACTTCGGCTCCGGTATTGAACGCCTCGGTGACCAAAGCCCGGTCGGCCGGCGGCAAGGCATTCCATTTCTTCGCGCTCATGAGCGGCACCAGCGGATTGACGATGTGCGCGGTGAGGCTGATGAATTTTTGTACCTCGAAAAACTTGCTCGAGTTGATCGTTGGCAATGGGTTTTCCTGTCCGTCGGTCACCCCCGTCTGCAGACTCAGATAGACCTCAGCCAGTGCCATCGGCGTCGGCGTGGCGCCCAGCGCGCGGATCATGTCCATGTATTGCGGCACTTCGGGCACGCGGAATTTCAGCCCCTTGGCATCGGCGGGTACGCGCAGCGCCGTGTTGCGGGTTGTGAAGTGGCGCGAGCCGTAATACCAGGGGCGCCCTACTTTCTGGATGTTCTGGTTGGCCGCCAGAGCCTTGAACTGGGCCTGGCCCCACTCGCCTTCCATGATCTTGATCAGGTGATCCCAGTCGCGCGCGACGAAGGGCGCTTCGTAGATCGACAGCGTCTTCTGCCACAAGCCCAGGATGCCCGGCCCATCAATCGTGAAGTCCAGGCTGTCGTCGCTGATCTGCTGATCCATTTCCTTGCCGGTGCCGAGCTGCCCGGCCGGAAAGATGTCGATCTTCAGACGGCCATTGGAGCGCTGCGCCAGCACCTCGGCGGTCTTGATCGCTCCTTGGGCGACCGGATGATCGGTGGCCCATTGGTGGGCCAGCCGCCAGGGCTTGGCCTGTGCCAGCACGCTCCACGAGGTGAGCCCCAAGGCGCCGGCAAGCCCGGACTGCAGAACGACGCGGCGCGATTGTGCGAATTGAGAGGTCACGGCTGGCTCCTGTGGATGGCAAGGCTGGCGGGAAATCGGTTTGGCCTTTTGGCTTCGACGCGCCGCAGCGGTCGCGCGCAAAGATCCGGTCCGATATAACCCGGAATGCGGGATAGCCTAAGGGCCGCGCCGTTCCGGAGCAAGCTGGGGTTTCCACCCGGCCCGTCCGGAATCGGATCAGGGCTGCCAGCCGAGCTGCAACGAAACTGCGGAAGCGGCCTCGCAGACCACCGTCGACAGGGCTTGCAGGCGTTCTATCGGCATGCGCGGCGCCGGTCCGCTGACGCTGACGGATGCAAACACGCGGCCTGTGACGTCGCGGATGGGTGCTGCCACGCAGCGGACGCCGGCCTGGTGCTCCTCCAGGTCCAGTGCATACCCGCGCTGGCGCACCCGTGCAAGTTCCGCGTGCAAGGCTTGCGGTTCGACGATGGTGCCGGGGGTGTAGCGCTCCAGCTTTTCGGCCATCAGGCGGTTCTGGGTCTCGATCTCCTGGAACGCGAGAAAGGCCTTGCCGACGCCGGTGCAATGGGTGGGCGCCTCTTCCATAGTCGTGACCATGTTGGCCGGGGCCGTTTCGAGCTGGCGGCGCTCGATCAGAACCATCCGGCTGCCGTTGAAGACGCACAGGTGCACGTTCTCGCCGGTCAGATGCTGCAGTCTCGCAATGTGGCCAACGGCCTCCCGGTGCAAGTCCATGTTGGACAGGACCCGACTGCCGAGCTCGAACAGCTTGAGCCCCAGACGATAGCTGTCTCTCTCGCGATCCTGGTCGAGCAGACCGATCTCGCGCAGGGTCGCGACGATCCTGTGCGCGGTGGCGCGGGGCAGCTGGGTGCGCCGCGCGATCTCCGACGGCGTCAGATGACGCTCGCCGACGCTGAAGCATTCCAGGACGGCCAGCATCTTGACCATGCTCTTGAGCGTGTCTTCGCTGGTGCGGCGGGGTGCCTTTGTCACCGAGTTTGGATGATGGTTCTTGGGCATGGGATCGCGACCAGGCGGGGGGTGTGAAGGGTATCCAGCCGGTACGTGTACCGGAATCCGGGATTGCTGCATTGACATCCCACAATGCGAACTCTACATTATTGTGACCCAATAATAAGGAGACATGCGATGAATCTGTGCTCGCCTTTGCGCCGCCGGCTGGTGGGCGCTGCCGGAGCTGCCACGGCGTTGGCCCCCTGGACCGCCTTGTTGCCCGCCTCTTTGGCGCGAGCGCAGGGCAAGGTGCAATTGCGGGTGTCCACACCGGCCGTGCCCGATGACTGGCACGCCAAGATGTGGACGGTGTTCAAGGACGAACTGGAGAAATCGGCCCCGGCGCAGTTCGACGTTCAGATCAACCTCTCTGGCACGCTTTTCAAACAGGGCGCGGAAACGGCCGCAATGTCTCGAGGCAACCTGGAACTTGCCTCGCCGTCGGTATTCGACTTCGCCAAGCTGATCCCCGAGTTCTCGATCTTCACTGCCGGCTACGTCCTGCGCGACCCCGACCACCAGCAGAAGGTCTACAACGGCCCCATCGGGCAGGAGCTGTACAAGCTCGTCTCCGAGAAGATGGACGTTACGCCGCTGGGCGCCGCGTACTTGGGGACACGCCAGCTCGCCTTGCGTGAACCGCGCACCGTTCGCACGCCCGCCGACCTCAAAGGTCTCAAGTTGCGCATGCCAGGCTCGAAGGAATGGCTGTTCCTGGGCGAGGCGCTCGGCGCGACCGCCACCCCGATGGGCTTTGGCGAGGTTTATCTCGCCTTGAAGACTGGCACTATCGATGCGCAGGACAATCCATTGCCGACGGTGCGCGCCGCCAAGTTCTACGAAGTTTGCAAGCAGATCGTACTGACCAGCCACCTCGTGGACGCCGTGCTGGTGGTGGTGTCCAACAAGTTGTGGAACTCGCTCAACGCGATGCAGAGAGGTCATTTTCAGGCGGCCGCGCAAGCGGCGATTCGCTACAACAACGAGAACCGCGTCAAGGAAGAGGGCCAACTGGTCGAATTCTTCAAGCAGCAAGGGTTGCGTGTCGACACGCCCGACGTGGAGGCCTTCCGCAAGACCGTGCAGCAGGCCTATCTGAATTCGGAGTATGCGAAGACCTGGCCCAAGGGCCTGCTCGACCGCATCAATGCCACGCGCTGAACTGCTGGGTGCAGGCGCGACCCGCCTGCTGAGGCGGCTTGCCGACCTGATCGGTGTGTTGCTGTTTGCAATGCTGTTCATCGTCTTCATCCTCCAAGTCGGCGCGCGTTTCGGCTTCGATCGTCCGCTGGCATGGACCGACGA
>JAAOZX010000094.1 GCA_012274225.1 Comamonadaceae bacterium
CTGGCCGAGGGAACCCCCGACGAGATCAAGGCCAACGTGCGGGTGCAGGATGCCTACCTGGGCGGCGTCAACGGAGCGCTGGCGGCATGAGCCTGCTCGAAGTCAGCGGACTGCACAGCTATTACGGGGATTCCCACATCCTGTTCGACGTCGCGCTGCGCGTGGAGCGCAACGAGGTGGTGGCGCTGCTCGGGCGCAACGGCGCGGGCAAGAGCACCACCTTGAAAAGCCTGATGGGCGTGGTGACGCCGCAGGCCGGCTCGGTTGTCCTCGACGGGGTCGAGCTGGCCGGCCGCAAGAGCCATGCAATCGCCAAAGCCGGCATGCAGCTCGTGCACGAGGAGCGTCGCATCTTCGGCAGCCTGGACGTCGAGGAAAACCTGGTCCTTGCGGCGTACACCGCACCCAACCGGTGGCCGCTGGGGCGCATTTACCAGATGTTCCCGCGCCTGCAGGAGCGGCGCCGCAGCCGCGGCACCGACCTGTCGGGCGGCGAGCAGCAGATGCTGGCGATCGCGCGCGCGCTGATCCGCGACCCGAAGATCATCCTGCTGGACGAGCCGTTCGAAGGGCTGGCGCCGCTGATCGTGCACGAACTGGTGCGCGTTTGCCGCGACCTGGCCGCCGCGGGCCTGACCATCGTGCTGGTGGAGCAGAACCTCGCGGCCACCCTGGCCCTGGCGCAACGCGTCTACATCATCAACAACGGGCACATCGTGCACGAGGGCCAGGCCCAGGAGATCCGGGCGCAACCGCAGATCCTGCAGCGCCATCTGGGTGTCTGAGCGCCGATGGATTTAGCGCCGCACCCATTGGAGTACCTGCCATGAGCCACGCCTACCTGGTCGGCCACGTCACCGTGAAGGATCCCGCCAAGTGGGACGAATACCGCAGCCGGGTGCCGGACACCCTGGCGCCGTGGGGCGGCGAATTGGTGTTTCGCGGCAAGCAGGTCGCGGCACTGAGCGGCGAAAGCCCGTACGCGGACATTGTCGTGATCCGCTTTCCCGACGTGGCGGCCGTGGACCACTGGCACTCTTCCCCCGCCTACCAGTCACTGATCCCGCTGCGCGAGCAGGCGGCGGACGTGGTGCTGCTCTCCTACGAGGACTGAACGAGGCGGCTGGGCCCGCGCGTCAATGCCGATCCGACGCCCCTCGCCCGCGCGGGCAGGCGCGCGGGCGTCCGTCCCGGTGCGACGCCAGGGACGGCCGCCGGTCGCCTAGAACTCGCCCCGGTCGGGCCGCGCCGCGCTCGGCGGACCCACATCGAGGACGCTGTTCGACCCGCTGAGCGTCGGTCCGACCGTCACGATCGCACCGTTGAGTGTGCCGACGACGACAACCAGATCGCCGGCAGCGACGGGCCGCGGTGTCGCCGTCCTGCGTCCTTTGTCAGACGCGCCCACGATTGCGGCCGGGTCCGCGCTCACCGCGATGCCGTGCACCGAGAACGTGGTCGGCGTTCCCGATGCCGTGCTGTTGACGACAGGGGGAGTGGCGTCCACGACCCCGGCCACTGCGACCTCGGTCGAGGCGGGCAGGATCACGAGCAAGCGCGCAATCAGGGCGCCCGAAGCGTCCGACTCGGCCCTGACGATCACGTGCCTGGACGTGCTCGCGGCGATGTAGCCCTGGAAAGTAGTGATGTTGAACGGGTTGACCGAAGGGTTGCGCTCGTCCCATCCGCGCACCGACATGTCGGCCAGCCGGGTTTGCGCGCTGACCGTGACCGTCTGGCCCAGCACCGACAACGTGAATGTGCGGGTCGTGGCCCCCGCGGCGACGTTGCTGGCATCGCCCTCGAGACTCAACTTGACGCTGTTCGCCGCGTGCAGGATCACGAGGCTGCTGGCAGTCACCGATTGCCCCGAGCTCGCGACGGTGCCGAGCACGCGGACCACATCGCCGACACTGGGCATTGCCGTTCCAGCCGGCAGCGACGATGCGTCGACCGTGATACCCCGCACGACGAACGTGGCGGTGCCGGCCGAGATGACGGCGCCTTCCACCTCCACCGGGGCGCCGGCCGTCTCGACGGGCACTCGGGAACTCAGGCGGGCGAAATCGGCGCTGAGCGTGGTCGCCGGCAGCGCCGGCGCCGCCGCCGCACCGACCGAGACGACCTGACCCGTGGTGAAGGCGCCGCTGCAGGCCGTCTTGCCGTGTCCGGCGAAGCAGGTTGCCTTCGACAGGTCCACCGTGAGTCCGCCAATGGTGAGCGTCGCCGTTCCGACCGTCACCGTGCCTTCCGTCTTGAAATTGGCGCGGCGTGTTCCCTTGGGGGCGTCGGCAACCGAAACCAGCGTCGCGACGATGTTGGCCGATGCGGCGCTGCTTCCGAACAGGTAGCCGTGCACCGTCACGTAGCTACCGGGAGTGGTTGTCGTTCCGCTGACGGTGGTGGGCGTCAGGCCCGCCACCGTGGCGATGGCCGTGCAGGTCGTCGGCGCCGCCGACACGCAGGAGCGATGGTCGCTGAACCCCGTTGCCGAGGTCAATTGCACGGTCTGGCCCATCACCTTGATTGTTCCGGCCGTCGCATCGGTCGCATCGACGAAGCCGCGGGCCAGCGGGTGGACATGCAGCTCGGCAGCGGCGGGAGCGCCCGCCGTTCTGGCTGTGTCCTCCTTCACGTCGACGACCATGCCGACTTCCAGCCCCGAGACGCCCGTCGCGGTGGTGCCGTCGTCGTCGTCGATGACCTGCGCCCGGTCCGTGTTGAACTCATGACCGTTGACGAAAACGCTGCCGAACGCCGAGATGGCACCCGACGAGTAGGTGTCCGCTGCCGCCGCGACCGGCGTCGTTGCGGCGGGCGTCCCATTCGTCGCCGTTGACGTTCCGGCGTCACCGCCGCCGCCACCGCCGCACGCGCTGAGGCCCAGCGCCAGGGCAGCGGCGAGCGACAGCACCCGGTAGGTGCTGCGGCGCGCAATGCGAGAAAGTTTCATCGATTACCTCCATGTTGCCAGGACCTGCAGTCTGGCCAGACAGCATATTTGGGAAATATTCCCAATAGTTCGGCGCTCGGGTAAAGATCGTGTAACTGATCGCAACTCGGTGCTTCCAGCACCATTACGAGCCGATGCCCCGCAAGCCCACGAATGTGCCGGTGCGGGCCATGCGACCTGGAGCACCGACTGCACCCGCTGTGCGAGCAAGCTCGGTCGCAGATCTATCGCCGGTCTGCGAGCACGCGAAGAAACAACCCGCGGACGCCATCATCGCCGTACGCTACAACGCCACCGAACCCCCGAGGCCGGCCTCACCGAGGTGGTGTGCTATGGCACAGCGGTCGTTGTCGAGCCCGTGCCGGCGGTGCCTGACCTTTGACAGGGACTTCCCCTGGGAAGGTCCTCGCAGCAGAGTCGACAGTTGCGTCTGCGCACGAGTGCGAGAACAATCATGAGCGCAAGCAACGGGAGATGACGATGTTGTTGCGAACAGCTTTCGTTCTGGTGGCTTTTGCCGTGCCGCTGGCGGCTGGTGCGGATGTCTTCCGATGCACCGACCGGGCCGGCAAGGTCGAATATTCGGACTCGCCTTGCGTGAGCGGTGTCGGACGCGCGGTCGCCGTTGACCAGAATGTCATTCCGGGTCCAGGTGGCCGGGAGCAATTCCTGAAAGATGAAAACCAGCGGCTCCGAAACGAACTCGAATCCGCCAAATCGCAGATTGAAAGTCCAAGTCAACCCTTCGGGCGAACCGAGGCGGATCTGCAGGCGGAGAAGGGCGGCACCATCGAGTGCACTCGTGCCAAGAGAAACTACGAGGTTTCAGCCAGTTCGAATCAGTGGAACCGCAGCATCGAGGCGGATGAACTCGCCATGTACAGTGCCTGCGGCATGAGGCCGCCGGACAAGATCATCAACGTCACCAACGTTGATAGCCGTGGATCACACAGGACCGCAAGGGTGACGAATTGCGATCGGCAAGGCTGCCGGGACGTTCTTGGCAATCGATATCAACGCGGCGCGGGTGGCGTCTTCGTCGGTCCGCGCGGCGCTTGCACGCAGGCGGGCAGCAGGCTCAACTGCCCCTGAAAAGGCGTGTCGTAACGTTGGAGACCGAGCGGATCAAGCGAGCCGGTCGGTCAGTGCCGGTCGAACTTCGTTGACAGCACGATGGAGCTTTGCGTTCCTTCAACGCCGGGGATCGAGCCGATCGCGTCCAGCACGGTGTCGATCTCACCGGTCGACTCCGCTTCGATCAGGGCCATGTAGCCGAAGATGCCGCTGATCGAGAACACCGCGCGGACCTGGGTGATCTTGTGCAGCGCCTGCACCACGGCGTCGCCCTTCTTCGGGTCGGCGCGCAGCAACGCATGCACCTTCATCCGGCCACGCAACACTTCCTCGCTCAGTCGCACCGTGTAACCGGCGATGATGCCGCCCTTCTCCAGGCGCTTGAGTCGCTCCACCACCGTCATGCGCGCCACGCCGAGCGTGCGGGCCAGCGCCGCGGTGGGCGTGCGGGCGTCTTCCCGCAGCAGCGCGATCAGCTGCCGGTCCTTCTCGTCGAGTTGAAAAACCCGCTGCATGTTGCCGCCCGAATGATCTGGATCAAGTGCCCGCGACGCCTTCGCCCCAAATATGACGGAACGCCAGTGGTCGTCGTCATTTCGCCAAGTATTGCCCTTCGTATCGTCATTTTGCACCGTTTACTCTGGCAGACCACGCTCGTAGAGTCCCTTGTACGCGATGCGCCGGATCGTCCGGTGCCGCGGCAACCCACACCGGCGAGGTAGTGCCATGAACAAACCGCTTGATCAATCCGTCGTCAGTGAAGGCAGGGCCATGGACCAGGGCAGCCTGACCGGCGCCCAGGTGCTGGTGCGGATGCTGCTCGAATACAACGTGGAGGTGATCTTCGGCGTGCCCGGCGACACCAGCCTGCCGCTGTACGAAGCGATCTACGACGCCGGCGACCGCATCGAACACGTGCTGGCGCGCGACGAGCGCTCGGCTACCTTCATGGCCGACGCCTATGCACGCCTGTCCCATCGCCCCGGCTTCTGCGAATGCCCCAGCGGCGCCGGTGCGCTTTACTCGGTGCCGGGCGTGGCCGAGGCCAACGCCTCGTCGATTCCGGTGGTGCTGTTCACCTCGGGCATTTCGCTGGCCGGCGAAGGCAAGGGCACGATCACCGAGATGCCGCACCACACGCTGTTCGAGCCGATCACCAAGCATTCCTCGGTGGTCAACTCGGCCGACAAGATTCCCGAGACCGTGCGCAAGGCCTTGCGCATCGCCACCACCGGCCGGCCCGGCGCGGTGCACCTGGTGCTGCCCACCGAGACGATGCACAACCGGGTTTCGCTCGGCGCCGTCAGCCTGCACGCCGAGGCCGAATGCCGGACCTATCCGGCCTACCGAACCCGCAGCAGCGCCAAGGCGGTAGAGGACCTGGCCGCCCACCTGCTCGCCGCCGAGCGGCCGGTGATCGTGGCCGGCGGCGGCGTCAACCATTCGCAGGCCAACCGGCAGATCCTCGTCCTGGCCGAGTGCCTGGGCGCCCCGGTGGTCACCACCATTTCGGGACAGGGCACCATGCCCGACGAGCACCCGCTGGCGCTGGGCGTGGTCGGCGACAACGGTTTCCACCCGCATGCCCACCGCGCGGTGGAAGAGGCCGACGTGCTGCTTTACGTGGGTTGCAAGATGGGATCGGTCTCCACCATCAAATGGACCTTGCCCTCGCCGCGCGCCGGCCGCAAGATCCTGCAGATCGACCTCGACCCCACCCTGTTGGCGAACAATTTCGAAAACACCCTGAGCGTGGCGGGCGATGCCCGGCTCGTGCTCGAGGATCTGCTGGCCCGGGTGCCGCAGACCGTCAAGACCTCGTCGCCCTGGGTCGACGACCTCAACCGGGCGCGCGGGCGTTTCTGGTACGACGCCAAGTCGCAGCTGCTGTCCGACGCGGCGCCGCTCAAGGCGCAACGGGTCATCCACGAACTCAATCGGCGCCTGCCCTCCCCTTCGATCGTCATCTCCGACGCGGGCACACCGACGCCCTTCATCACGCGCTTCCTGCGCCTGACCGGCGACGGCTCGCGGGTGCTGATCCCGCGCTCCTTCGGTGGCCTGGGCTACGCGATTCCCGCCGTGGTCGGCGCCTGGTACGCCCGCCCCGATGCACGGCCGGTGGCCCTCTTCGGTGACGGCTCCTTGGGCATGTCGACCGGCGAGCTGGAAACGATCGCCCGGCTCAACGTGCCGGCGGTGATGATCCACTTCAACAACGGCTGCTTCGGCTGGATCAAGACACTGCAGTCGCTGCACAGCAAGAGCAAGTTCATGTCGGTCGACTTCACGCCCGGCGACATGAGCAAGCTTGCCAGCGTGTACGGCATCCGGTCGTGGCGGGTGGAGACGCCCGCGCAACTGGAGCAGGCCCTGGACGAGGCCTTTGCCCACAAGGGGCCCGGCTTCCTGGACGTGGTGACCGAGCCGCTGATCAACGAGATTCCGCCCGTCTATTCCTGGCTGAGGGCCGCGGGCAAAGACCCGCTGCAAAGCTAGTCGCACCCACAACGACCGAAGGAGACATCATGAAAATCATCGTCATCGGAGGCGGCTGGTCGGGTTGCGCCGCCGCCGTCGCCGCGGCCCGGCAGGGCGCCGAAGTCACGCTGCTCGAACGCACCGACATGTTGCTGGGCACCGGCCTGGTCGGCGGCATCTTCCGCAACAACGGCCGCTTCACCGCCGCCGAGGAAATGATCGCGATGGGCGGGGGCGAGATGTTCCAGGCGATGGAAGCGTGCAAGACGCACACCAACGTCGAGTTCCCGGGCCACCACCACGCTTCGCTCTACAACATCGCCACCATCGAGCCGCAGGTGCAGCGCGCGCTGGCCAGGGCCGGCGTCGAGGTGCTGTACCAGAAGCGGATCACCGACGTCGAAATGGATGGCCGGCGCATCGTGGCCGTGCGCACCAAGAAGAACGAGGGCAACGAGCGCTTCGAGGCCGATGCCTTCGTCGAGACCACCGGTACCGCCGCCGTCGTCAATGTCTGCGCCCAGTACGGCAATGGCTGCAGCATGTGCATCCTGCGCTGCCACACCTTCGGCATCCGCGTCGGCATCGCCTCGCGCTGTGGCGTCAAGGAGATCGAGGGCCACAAGGGCAAACAGGTCGGCGCCATGAGCGGGTCCTGCAAACTGCTCAAGGAGTCACTCTCGCCCGACATCGTCGAGGAACTCAATCGCACCGGCGTCGTGGTCGTGCCGATTCCCAAGACCGGCAACGGCTCGGGCGAGAAGCTCGAGATCAAGGCCTGCCAGCAATACGCCTTGCCCGAATATCAGGACAACATCGTGCTGCTCAACACCGGGCACGCCAAGCTGATGACGCCGTACTTCCCGCAGGCCGACCTGCGCACGGTGCCCGGCTTCGAGAACGCCCGCTTCGAAGATCCTTATTCCGGCGGGGTCGGCAACTCGATCCGCTTCGTCGGCATGGCCCCGCGCGACGATGCGCTGAAGGTCGACGGCGTGGACAACCTGTTCTGCGGCGGCGAGAAGGCGGGCCTGCTGGTCGGCCACACCGAAGCGGTGGTCACCGGCGTGCTGGCCGGCCACAACGCGGCGCGCTACCTGTTCGGCGAAGCGCCACTGGTGCTGCCCGATACGCTGTGCACCGGCGACGCGATCCGCCATGTGCGGGAAGAAATGCAGACCGAAAAGGGCCTGGGCCTGAAGTACACCTTCTCGGGCTCGGTCTATTTCGAGCGCATGAAGGAGCGCGGCTCGTACACCGTCGATGTCGCCGAGATCCGCAAGCGCGTCGACGACGCCGGCATGACCGGCGTGTTTGCCGAGACGATCGAAACGCCTCTGGCGCACACGATTCGC
>JAAOZX010000095.1 GCA_012274225.1 Comamonadaceae bacterium
CGCGCCTCCAGCGCGACGGCGATCTCCTCGGCGAAACCGATGCCCACGAAACCACCGGTGGCGACTGTGTCGCCGTCGTGGATCAGGCGCACGGCCTCGGCCGCGCCGACCACCTTGTTGCGCCGGGTGCCCGGGGGCGCATGGTCATGCAATTGGGTGTGCAAGGCGCTCTCCTCCTTCAAGTGCTCCTATCATCGCCCAACCACGGTCCCGTCGTCGCAAGGAAAATCCATGTCGTCCGCCGCCCGCTCCAGCGAGCCGGCCTCCCTCGCCGCGCTCGCCGGGCGCTACGGCCCGCGCTACCGCTGGCTGCTCCTGCTGTCGGTGATGACCGGCACCATGGCGTCGATCATGTCGTCGACCATCGTGAACGTGGCGATCCCGGCCATGAGCCATTTCTTCGTGCTGGGCCAGGAGCGCGCGCAATGGGTCAGCTCCGGATTCATGGTCGCGATGACGGTGTCGATGCTCACCACACCGTGGCTGCTGGCGCGCTATGGCTATCGCGGTACCTATGTCGGCGCGATGCTGCTGCTGATGGCCGGCGGCATCGCCGGCGGCGTGGCAACGCACTATCCGCTGGTGCTTGCGGCGCGGGTGGCCGAAGGCCTGGCGGCGGGCGTGGTGCAGCCGATTCCCGCGATCATCATCCTGCGGGTGTTCGAGCCCGGCGAGCAGGGGCGGGCCAGCGGCATCTTCGGCATGGGTGTGGTGCTGGCTCCGGCGATCGGCCCGAGCATTGGCGGCCTGCTGGTGGACTGGCTGGGCTGGCGCTCGATCTTCTTCATGGTGGTGCCGTTCTGCCTGGTCTCGCTGTGGCTGGCTTACCGCTACGTGCCCGTCACCGCGCCCGGCGGCGACGCGGCCCGGCGCGGCGTCGGGCTGGACTGGCGCGGCTTGCTGCTCGGCGGCGCCGGCACGTTGTGTCTCCTGAACGGGCTGGTGCAATTGCGCGGCGGCGGGGTCCCCGGCCCCTTGTTGCTGGCGGCGGCGGCCGTCGCCTTTGTCGCCTTCACCGGCTGGCAGCACCGGCTGGGCGCGGCCGGCGGCCAACCCTTGATGAACCTGAAGCTGTTCGCCTACCGCAGTTTCGCGATGGGCAGCCTGGTGGCCTTCATCTACGGCACCGCGCTGTTCGGATCGACCTACCTGCTGCCGGTCTACATGCAGCTCGGCCTGGGGCTGTCGCCATCGCACGTCGGCACCATCCTGATGCCGGCCGGCTTTGCCCTGGCCATCACGATCCTGCTGGTCGGGCGGCTGGCCGACCGCGTCGCCACCCACTGGCTGGTGACCATCGGCCTGGCGCTGCTGGCGATTTCGTTCGCCCTGATGTTCACGCTGGGCCTGGACACCGCACTGCTGGCGCTGGTGGCATTGGCGGTCCTGGGCCGGGTCGGACTCGGCTTCATCCTGCCGTCGCTGAACCTGGGCTCGATGCGGCCGCTGCATGCGGGCCTGGTGCCGCAGGGGTCGAGCGCCATCAATTTCCTGCGCATGCTCGGTGGTGCCACCGGCGTCAGCCTCTGCGGCATCCTGCTGGAATGGCGCATTGCCGCCCACGGCGACTCGCTCGCCAACCCCGCGACCAGTGCGGCCCGGCTGGCGGCGTTCAATGAGGTCTTCTGGTTGCTGGCCGCGTTGTGCGCGCTGGCGATGGTGGCGGCCTGGAACTTGCGGCACGACCCCACGCCGCCCGCGCAAGGGCCAGAATAGCCGGATGTGCCAGCTATTCGGGATGAACTGCAACACGCCGACCGACGTGAACTTCAGTTTCACCGGCTTTGCCCAGCGCGGCGGCCGCACCGATCACCATTCCGACGGCTGGGGCATCGCCTTCTTCGAAGGGGCGGGCCTGCGGCACTTCGTGGACCACCAGCCGGCCTGCGATTCGCCGGTGGCCGAGCTCATCCGCCGCTATCCGATCAAGAGCCGCAACGTCGTCGCCCACATCCGCAAGGCCACGCAGGGCTCGGTCGCGCTGGAGAACTGCCATCCGTTCGTGCGCGAGCTGTGGGGCCGCTACTGGGTGTTCGCGCACAACGGCAACCTGGACAACTACCAGCCGCGATTGCACGCCAGCTTCCGGCCGGTCGGCGCCACCGACAGCGAACGCGCCTTTTGCTGGCTGATGCAGGAGCTGGCCAAGTCGCACGCGGGCGTGCCCAGCGTGCACGAGCTCACGCTCACCCTGCGCGAACTGACGCCGCGCATCGCGCGCCACGGGCCGTTCAACTACATGCTGTCCAACGGCCAGGCGCTGTGGGCCCATTGCGCCACGCGCCTCTACTCCGTCGAGCGCAAGCACCCGTTCGCCCACGCGCAGCTGGCCGACGAGGACCTGAGCATCGACTTCGCCAGCGCCACCACGCCGCAGGACAGGGTGGCCGTGGTGGTCACCGCGCCGCTGACCACCAACGAGCAATGGATCGCGTTCGAGCCGGGCGAGTTGCGGGTGTTCGTGGACGGCCAGGCCTGCGGCTGAACCGTCGGCTCCTTGCTACGCCGCGTTCTTCCTGGGCAAGCGCAGCGCCGCCTCCAGCGCGTCGATGAACATCGCGGGCACATCGAAGCCGGCTTGCTGGTGGATCTCCTGAAAGCAGGTCGGGCTGGTCACATTGATTTCGGTGAGGTAGTCGCCAATCACGTCCAGCCCCACCAGCAACAGACCGCGCGCCGCCAGCACCGGACCCAGCGCATTGGCGATCTCCAGGTCGCGCGCCGACAGCGGCTGCGCCACGCCCTTGCCGCCCGCCGCCAGGTTGCCGCGGATCTCGCTGCCCTGCGGGATACGGGCCAGGCTGAACGGCACCGGCTTGCCGCCGATCACCAGCACCCGCTTGTCGCCCTGCGCGATTTCGGGCACGAAGCGCTGCACCATGATCGTGGTGGTTCCGTGATGGTTCAGCGTCTCGATGATCGAGCCCAGATTCAGCCCGTCGGCACCGACGCGAAAGATCCCCATTCCCCCCATGCCGTCCAGCGGCTTGAGGATGATCTCCTGATGTTCCTCATGGAAGCGCTTGACCTCCTCCGCGTCCCGCGTCACCAGGGTCGGCGCGGCGAACTGCGGAAACTCCATGATCGCCAGCTTCTCCGGGTGGTCGCGCAGCGAAGCGGGCTTGTTGAACACCCGCGCGCCCTCGCGCTGCGCCTGCTCGAGCAGGTGCGTGGCATAGAAGAACTCGCTGTCGAAGGGCGGGTCCTTGCGCATCAGTACGGCATCGAACTTGCACAAGGGCCGCACCGGCCGGGCCTGTTCCTCGAACCAGTCGTTCAGCGCTCCAGTCAGCGTGATCTCGCGTACCCGGGCCTGCACCTGGCCGCCGGAGCGCCACGCGATGTGGCACGGCTCGCAGGCCGCGATGCGATGGCCGCGCTGCTGGGCCTCGCGCATCATGGAGAAGGTGGTGTCCTTGTAGGTCTGGAAGACTTCGAGCGGATCGGCGACAAAGAGAATGTTCATGGAAGAGAGCGGGAGAGTCGCCCTTACTGTTGCACAAAATGCCGACCGCCGTCGGCACAAGGCTGCATTCCCGCCGCCCCTGGGCCAGGCAGCTAGCGGCTCGCGTCGTCGAGCGTGGCCAGCAGGCGCTGCCGGCCGGACTGGATGTGGCCTTCCGCCTGGGCCTTGGCTTTGGCCTTCGCGCCGCCGGAGATGGCGTCGTAGATGCGACGGTGTTCGATGTTGGACTTGCGCATATTGCCGGGCTTGTTGAAGTTCTGGCGCCGGAACAGATGCAGTTCCCGGACGTAATCGTCGTAGAGGCGCTGCGCTCGCTGGCTGTGCGCCAGGCCCAGGATCAGCGCGTGGAATTCGAGGTTGACGTTGTAGTAGCGGTCGTTGTCGCCGTCGCGGCAGGCCTGGTCCATCTGAGCCAGCAGCAACTCGAATTGGCGCCGGTCGGCGTCGGTCACATGCTCGGCCGCGCGCTCGGCGGCGAAACCGAACACCAAGGCGCGCAGGTCGTAGATCTCCAGCATTTCCGCAACCGAGACCTGGCGCACGAACATGCCGCGATTCATCACCGCCGTCACCAGGCCGGTCCCGGCCAGGATGCGAATCGCCTCGCGAATCGGACCGCGGCTGGTGCCCATGCGCAAGGCCAGCGCCGCTTCGTTCAAGCGGTCGCCCGGCTTGAACTCGCCGGCGTAGATCAGGCGCTTGATCTGCTCGGCGATCATGGCAGGCAGGCCCTGGTCCGGCTTCGAGGCGGTCGGTTGCGGCATCGGAGGGTGAGGTTAACGATTACCCTGATTATGTAGACTTATGGTGGAAAAGTGTTGACACTTGAGGGCGGCCACTGCGATGGCGCGGGGTCCGGGCCGGCCAGCTTCTGCCTGCCTCGCCGGCCGCATTCACCACCATCCCAAGGAGACAGCCATGTCACGGAAATCCAGCATCGCTGCGTTGGCGATTGCCGCTTCGCTCGGGGCCCCCGGCGCCCGCGCCCAGGCCCCGGCCCCCTACGAGGCCACGCCGCAACTGGTGGCCGCGGCGCAGAAGGAGGGCAAGGTGGTCTGGTACTCGGCCACCGACGTCAAGGTGGCGGAAGGGCTGGCCAAGCTGTTCGAAGCCAAGTATCCCGGCATCAAGGTCCAGGTCGAGCGCTCCGGCGCCGAGCGCATCTTCCAGCGCATCAACCAGGAATACGGCAGCAAGATCTACACCGTGGACGTGATCGAGACCTCGGATGCGGTCCACTTCGTCGCCTTCAAGCGCAACGGCTGGCTGCAGCCGGCGGTGCCATCCGACGTCGCCACCTCCTGGCCCAAGGAATACCGGGACCCGGACGGCCAGTTCGCGGCGTACCGCGCCCACCTGTCCGTGATCGCCTACAACACCAGGCTGGTGAAGAAGGAGGACGCTCCCAGGAGCCATGCCGACCTGCTCGATCCGAAATGGGACGGCAAGCTGGTCAAGGCCCACCCCGGCTACAGCGGCACCATCATGACCGGCACCCAGGCGCTGTCGCAGGCGCTGGGCTGGGGCTATTTCGAGAAACTGGGCAAGCAGCACGTGATGCAAGTCCAGTCGTCCACCGAGCCGCCCAAGAAGCTGGCCCAGGGCGAGCGGCCGGTGATGGCCGACGGCAATGAATACAACGTGTTCCTGCTGAAGGAATCGGGCGTGCCGATCGAGCCGGTCTACGCCACCGAGGGCACGCCGATGGTGGTGGGCAACGCCGCCCTGCTGAAGAACGCGCCGCATCCGAACGCGGCACGGCTGTTCTATCACTTCATGTTCACGCGCGAGGCCCAGCAGTCCAACAGCGACATCGGCGGCCTGCGGTCATTCCATCGCGAGGTCAAGGAAAAGCCGGGCCGCATGCCACTGTCGCAGATCAAGCTGCTCAATTCGGACCCGGCGGCGCTGGAAGGCCAGGTCGAAACCATCAAGAAGAAATACGAAGAGTATTTCGGAACCTAGGGCCTTCATGTCGGTCGCGATCGGGGCAGCCCTCCCCAAGCCCCCGCCGCTGCGCATCGACCTGTTCCGGCCGGCCTTCGTGCTGCTGGTGCTGGTCCTGGCGGTGCTGGTGGTGCTGCCGCTGTCGTGGCTCGCCTATTACAGCCTGGTCGACAAGGACGGCGCCTTCACCCTGGCGAACTTCGCCGCCCTGGTGAATGACGTCACCTTGCGCAAGCCGTTCCTGGTGGCCATCGGCATGGCGCTGGGCGTCGGCGCCCTGTCCTGCGCCATCGCCACGCCGCTGGCCTGGCTGGTATCGCGCACCGACCTGCCCGGACGGCGCGTGGTGCGGGCGCTGGTCACGGCATCGTTCGTCACGCCGCCGTTCCTGGGGGCGATCGCCTGGGAGATCCTGGCGGCGCCGAACAGCGGCGTGGTCAACGTCGCGTACCGCGCCTTGACTGGCGGCCAGCCCTACGACCGGCCGCTGGTCAACATCTACACCTTGCAGGGCCTCATCTTCGCGATTGCCTGCTACACGTTTCCGTACGTCTTCACGCTGGTGGCCAACGGATTGGACCGGGTGCCCTCGGATCTCGAGGATGCGTCCTCGATTCTGGGCGCAGGTGGCGCGACGACGCTGCGACGCGTCACATTCCCGCTGGTGTTGCCGGCGATGCTGGCCGGCTCGCTGATCGCGATCCTGCAGGCCCTCACCATGTTCGGCTCGCCCGCGATCCTGGCGCTACCGGCCGGCTTTCACGTCGTCACGACCAAGATCTGGAGCCTGTTCCAGTACCCGCCCAAGCCCGGCCTGGCCGCCGCCGCGTCGCTGCCGCTGCTGGCGATCACGGTGTTGCTGCTGCAGGGCAAGAGCTGGATCCTGGGGCGCAAGGGCTACACGGTGCTGGGCGGCAAGAGCGGCGAGCCCCGCATCACCCGCCTGCGCCGCTTCAAGCCGCCGGCCGTCGCCTTCGTGGCCGTCGTGCTTTCGCTCACGGTGATCCTGCCTTATCTGGCATTGCTGAAGACCTCGCTGACCCGCAACGTGTCGGAGCCGCTCACCTGGGACACGCTGACGCTGCACAACTTCCATTTCGTGTTCTTCGAGTTCTCGGCCACACAGCTGGCGATGTGGAACACCTTCCTGCTCGGTTTTACGACGGCCACGCTGGGCACCGGCATCGCGCTGCTGGCCGCCTACATGGTTTCGCGCAGCACCCTTCGCGGCGCGCCGCTGCTCGGCTTCCTGGCCACGGCACCGGTGGCGATCCCCGGCATCGTGCTGGGCGTGGGCGTGTTCCTGACCTACTCGCACCCGCACTTGATGCTGTACGGAACCCTGTGGATCCTGCTGATCGCGTTCCTGACCATCGAGATGCCGGCGGGCTACCAGCAGATGTCGGCGGCCTTCCACGGCATCCATCCGGAGCTCGAGGAAGCCAGCCGCATCCTGGGCGCCAGCCGGCTGGCCACACTGCGCAAGATCACCGCGCCCCTGCTGCGCACGAGCGTCATCGCCACCTGGTGCTTCGTCTTCATCGGCACCATCCGCGAGCTTTCCGCCACCATCCTGCTCACCACCGCCAACACCAAGCTGGTCTCGGTGATCATCTACGACCTGAACGAAAGCGGCGACCTCGGCGCGATCTCGGTGCTCGGCCTGATGCTGCTGGCGGTGTCGTTCGCGATCGTCTTCCTGGCCAATCGTTTTCCGGTGCTCGGCGGCCCCGGGCTGCAGCGCGCGGGGTAATGAGATGAGCTTCCTGGAACTGTCCGGCCTCACCAAGCGCTATGGCTCGCTGGCGGTGGTCAAGAGCATCTCGCTGGCCATCGACAAGGGCCAGCTGGTGTGCCTGCTGGGCCCATCGGGCTGCGGCAAGACCACCACGCTGCGCCTGATCGCCGGCTTCCTGGAGCCCGACGGCGGCGAGATCCGGGTCGGCGGCCGCCGCATCTCCTCGCCCGCCCGGACCGAGGCACCGGAGCGGCGCAACATGTCGATGATCTTCCAGAGCTACGCGCTGTGGCCGCACATGACCGTGTTCGAGAACATCGCGTACGGTTTGCGGTTGCGCGGCCTGCCGGCCGGCGAATTGCAGCGCCGGGCCGACACCATCCTGGCCGCGACCAAACTCAGCGAACTGGCCCAGCGCTATCCGGGCGCCTTGTCGGGCGGCCAGCAGCAGCGCGTCTCGCTCGCGCGCGCGCTGGTGATCGAGCCCGAGATCCTGCTGCTGGACGAGCCGCTGTCCAACCTGGACGCCAACCTGCGCGAGGAGATGCGCTTCGAGATCCGCCGGCTGCACGACAAGTTCCGCTACACCACCGTGTACGTGACGCACGACCAGGCCGAAGCCATGACCACCGCCAACCTGATCGTGGTGATGAACCAGGGCGCGATCGAGCAGGCGGGCTCGCCGGAAGATATCTACCAGCGCCCGCAGACCGAGTTCGTGGCCCGCTTCATAGGCGGCACCAACATCTTCAAGGGCCGCTGGACCGGCGGCGATGCCGTCGATTGCGGCCAGGGCCTGGTGTTGCGCTGCGGATCGGGCAATTTCGCGCCGCAAGGGGAAACGGCGGTCTCGGTGCGCCACCACGATATCCGGCTGGCGACTGCCCAGCCCGACGCGACCCAGGGCAACTGGACGGCCGGCGCCGTCACGCGCCAGGTCTACCTCGGGCCGCACCGCGACTACCTGGTGGCCCTGGCCAACGGCGACGCGGTGCGGGCGATCACGCCGGTCGATGTCTCGGTCCCCGAAGGCGAGACCGTCTGGCTCCATTTCCCGCCCGAGCA
>JAAOZX010000464.1 GCA_012274225.1 Comamonadaceae bacterium
CCCGCCTAATGAGCAGCGCTGGGTTATGTGCAGCGCGCGGCGGATGCCGCTGATGTAGAGGGTGGTGACGAGGAAACGCTGCGCATAACGCCGGACGAGGTCAGAGGCTGACGAGCCAGTCGAGCAGCTCGGAGTTCTGGTTCCATTCGGCCAGGTCGGCGGTGACGACGCTGTCGTAGACGGTTTCGAGAGCTTTGCGTTTGGCCTCGGTGGAGGCCCGAGCGTAGATCTCGGTGGTGGACAGGTCGACGTGGCCGAGGATGTCGCGGATGTAGGGCAGCGGAACGCCTGCGTCGTAGAGGTGCATGGCCCGGCTGTGCCGAAGAACGTGGGGGCTGAGGTGGGCGCGGGCCAGCGCCGGGTCGGCTGCTCGGGTCTGGTATTTGCGCAGGATCCAGGCGATCCCGCCGCGGCTGAGTTTGTCCCGGTGCTGGTTGAAGAACACCGGGTGGTCCTCGTTGCCCGGGCTGTCTAGGCGCCACTCGGTTCGGTAGGCGGCCAGCAGCGCCGTCGTGTTGGCGTCGAGCGGGACGTGACGGGTCTTGCGTCCTTTGCCGGTGAGCGCGGCCATCGCGGGGTGATCCAGGCGGAGGTCGCGGACGGTCAGGTCGGCGAGTTCCTGGACCCTGGCCGCGGTGTCGTAGAGGCTGGCGAGCAGGGTCGCGTCGCGTCTGCCGGTGCGGGTGGACCGGTCGGGCAGGGTGAGCAGGTGCCGGGTCTGGTCGACGTTGAGGTGTTCAACGGCTGGCTGGTCGTGCCTGCTGGCGGGGATCGCGAGGATGTCCTGGCAGCGCGCCATGCGGGCCGGGTCCTGGGATTGCATCCAGGCGAAGAACGAGTCGATCGCGGCCAGGCGCTGGTTGCAGGTCGAGGCGCTGTTGTGCCGGCTGGTGGACAACCACTCGAGGAACCCGGTGATGACGTCGGCGTCGATCAGCTCGAGGGTGAGCCTCTCCGGCGGGATGTTCCGCTGGTCGCGGAAATAGCAGATCAACAGTTTGAACGCGTCGCGGTAGGAGGCGATCGTGTTCGGTGAGTAGCCGCGCAACCCGGCCAGGTAGCTGGTCAGGAACCGGCGCAGGAACGCCGCGAAGTCAGTCGCCATCACGCGGTCCTGCCATGACGGGCGGGACGACGTCCCCGATGGCCTGCTGCACGCGGGCGGTGATGTCCGGGTAGGACTCGGCGGTCAGGTGCAGGTAATAGGCGGTGTCAGCGATGGATGAGTGGCCGAGGTAGGCCTGCAGCACCGGCAGCAGCGAGTCGACGTCGCGGCCCTGGGCGAACCAGCGCCGCAGGTTGTTCACGGCAAAGGTAGTGCGGAGATCGTGGACCCTGGGGCCGTGCCCGGGGCCGCCGTGGGAGATGCCCGCCTGCCAGAGGAACCGGCGGAAGTTGTGGTAGACGTTGCCGAGCGTGAGCGGCTCGCCCGGTCTGCTGCCGGGGAAGAACCACTCCCGCCGGCCCGGCCGCCCAACGACATGGGTGTGGTAGTCGGCGAGCCGTCCGCGGAGTGCGTCGGAGATCGGCACCTGCCGGTCCTTGCCGCCTTTCGCGTCGCGGATCTGCAGCACGCCGGCGTCGCCGTCGACGTCCTCGACGCGCAGCAGCCGGGCTTCGGAGCAGCGCAGCCCGCAGGCGTAGATCGTGCGGAACAGCACCGGCATCACCATGTGGCGCAAGAGAACCTCGGCGCAGTAGTGGCAGCGGTCGGTCTGCGTGAACAGTGCCGCCAGCTCGGAGTCGGTGTAGATGTGCGGGACGTAGCGGGCAGGCCGGGGCAGCGCCGCTCTGGGCAGCAGGTAGGCCGGCACGCCTCGCCTGCCCAGCCAGCGGGCCAGCTCCCGGATCGGCGCGGCCAGCCCCTGCAGGGTCGCCGGCTTGACGTGCCGGCCTCGGGCCGCGACTATCCACGCCCGCACCGACGCCTCGGTGAGCGTGCCCACCTCGGAGAAGCGACCGCGGCTGAACGCCTCGAACCGGGCCAGCACCCGCGCCTCGGCGTCGTACTTATAGCCGACGGCACGCTTCTCGGCCACCAGCGCCGTGATCGCGTCCGGCAGCGTGACGCTCATCGTCGCGGTCATCGTTCCGCTCCTGACGGCGGCGCGTCCGGGTCCAGTGCGCACTGGGCCAACAGACGCAGCGACGCCTTCAAGTACACGCCGGTCGAGGCGACCGATCGGTGGCCGAGGATGTCGGCGATCTGCTCGAGCGGTGTGCCGTCCTCCAGCAGCCGGGTCGCCAGCGTGTGCCGCAGCGAGTGCATGCCGTGGCGGCGCTGCTCGCCCAGCGGCACGTGCGCGGCGCGGGCGTGCTTCGCCAGGATCTGATGCAGGTGATCCTGGTCGGAGAACGGGCCGATCGGGGCGGTGTGCCGGACGAACACCTGCGTGCAGTCGCATGCCGGGCGGCCGTGCCGGACGTAGTCGATGATCGCCCAGCCGACGTCCTTGAGCAGCGGCAGCGCCACCCGCCGGCCGGTCTTGGCCTGCACCACCGACAGCCGGTTGCCGGGCCAGTCGAGATCGGCGAAGCGCAGCCGCTTGACGTCGACGCCACGCAGCCCGAGCCGCGTGATCAGCACGATGATGGCGTAATCGCGTTTCCCACACGGGTTTCCGCGGTCGACCGCGTGCAGGATCTTGGCCACGTCGCCCGGATCCCATACCGACGGGATCCTGGCCTGCCTGGACGACTTCGCCGCCGGGACCACCGCCAGCACCGTGTCGTCGATGAGTCCGACGGTGCTGGCGAAGCGGAGCAGCGACCGCACGGCACACAGTTTGTGCTCCACCGTCTTGGCCTGGTAGCCGGCCAGGGTCGCGACGAACGCGTCGATGACACCGGCGTCCAGTCCGGCCAGCCCACCCCTCGTGCCGGTGAACGCGAGGAACTCCCCGGCCACCGTGCCGTAGGCGCGCACCGTCGACGGGGCGCAGCCAGCCTCCCGCAGCCAGCCCTGGAACTGCGTCACGACGGCGGCATCGTCTGCGTGCAGCTTGTCCACCGTGCGCGAGTAGCGGCGCAGCACCGCGCCGTGCACGGCGAAGTCGTCAAGCATCGCCGCGACGCGGAACAAGTACACGTCGGTCGCCTTCAACATGCCGGCCTGCTCTTTGGCGAAGAAGCCGCCGCAGGACTGATCGACCCATGACATCGCGACATCCAGCGAGAACTCCTGTGCACCGCGCGAGGCGAAGAACGACTCCAGACGGCGCCAGCAACCCCGGTACCAGACCATCGTCGAGGGTTTGTAGCCCAGACCTACCAGCTCGGCGTCCAACCGGGACACCAGTTCGGCGACAGCAATCACGAGGATCGACCTCCAATCACGAAAGCCCGGCACCGTACCGAGCCCCGCAATCAGAGTCCGTCCGCGTTATGCGCAGCGTTTCCTCGTCACCACCCTCTACATCAGCGGCATCCGCCGCGCGCTGCACATAACCCAGCGCTGCTCATTAGGCGGTTTATGCGCAGCTGCGCATAACCCGCCCTGAGGAGAACCCTGTTCGGTCGGGGCGAACCGACCATTGTCGATCACACCAGCCTTCAGCCACCCGGCGACCAGTCCCCTGGCGGGGAACGTGCCGAGCGCACCGAGCAGATGATCGTGATCGATCCGGTCGAA
>JAAOZX010000465.1 GCA_012274225.1 Comamonadaceae bacterium
ACCCGATGGCTCGAAGACGCGACGCTCGACAACTGGGGAGCTTTCTGCTACCTGCGCGACTGCTCCGACGGTGCCGTCTGGTCGACCACCCTGCAGCCGACGCTTCAATCGCCGGCTGCATACGAAACAAGCTTCAGCGCGGGGTCGGCGATCTTCTCGTGCCTGCATCACCAGATCGAGACCCGCACCGAGATCGCGGTCTCGTCCGATGACGACGTCGAGTTGCGCCGCATGCGCATCACGAACGTTTCCGCCCGGCGCAGGACGCTGGCTGCCACCAGTTTTGCCGAGATCGCGCTGGCCGATCCGGCCACGGATTCCACGCACCTTGCGTTCAGCAAGCTCTTCGTCGAGACCGAAATCGACCCTGCGCTCAACGCGATCCTCGCCACCCGTCGCCCGAGCGCGCCGGGCGACACGACACCCTGGCTCTTCCATCTGGCGATGACCGACGCCGCAGCGGCGGGGGAAATCTCGTATGAGACGGACCGCATGCGTTTCATTGGCCGCGGTCGCGGCAGCGACTGTCCGCAGGCCTTGCGCAGCGACTCAGTGCTGTCCGGCACTGCCGGAGCCGTGCTCGACGCGGTGGCTGCGATCCGCGTTCCGTTCACCCTCGAGCCGGGCGCCTCGTTCACCATAGCCTGGATCACGGGCGTCGCGAAATCCCGGCTCGATTGCATGGCCCTGGCGGCGAAGTACCGCGGAGCCGAGTCGTTGCAAGGTCTGCTCGATCGTGCCGGCACCTACCGCCAGACGACGCTTCAACGGCTGCAGGCGAGCGATGGCGCCGCACTTCTCTACGACCGCATCGCATCGTCCATCATCCATGCCGGAGCGTCGCTGCGCGGCGACGCCGGGGCCATCCGGGACAACCGGCGCGGCCAGTCGGCCCTGTGGGGGTTCGGCATCTCGGGCGACCTTCCCATCGTGCTGCTGCGAATGGCCGATCCCGCCCAGATCCAGCTGGTGCGGCAACTGGTCCAGGCGCACGCTTATTGGCGCGCGCACGGCATCCGGTGCGCGCTGGTGATCACCAGCAGCCCTGCCGACGACCACCTGCCGGCACTCTTCGATCAAATCAAGCAGTCTGTTGCCTCGGCCCCGGGCCACGACGACGTCGATACGGCCGGCGGCATCTTCCTGCTGGACAATCTTCATCTCGACGACGGCGACCGCATGCTGCTGCAAAGCGTCGCCCGGGTGGCAATCTCCGATGGCGCCGGGACGCTGGCCGAGCAGGTCGATCGGCTGCTGGGCACGGCAGGCGTCGCCCGCAGCGCGGACCCCACCCTCAGCGCGATCGCCTCGGTGGCGGCCACGCCCCCAGCCGCGCCGACGCCAACGGTGCTGTCGCCGCCGCCACAACCGCTCGCTCTGGTCGCCGGCAACGGACGCAGCGGTTTCGCACCGGACGGCCGCGAATATGTGATCACGACATCGGTGCAACAGATGACGCCAGCGCCGTGGGTCAACGTGCTCGCGAATCCCGACTTCGGCACCCTGGTGTCCGAGAGCGGCAGCGCCACCACCTGGAGCGAGAATGCGCACGAATTCCGCCTGACGCCCTGGTCGAACGATCCGGTGGCCGATGCCAACACCGAAGCGTTCTACATCCGCGACGACGCGAGCGGCCGCTTCTGGTCGCCCACGCTGCTGCCCACCCGCCGCGCCGGGCCGTACGTCACACGCCACGGCTTCGGCTACAGCATCTTCGAACACGCCGAGGATGGCATCGAGTCGCAGCTGTGCATGTATGTCGCCATCGACTCGCCGGTCAAGTTTTCGGTGCTGAAGCTGCGCAACCGCTCGGATCGAGTCCGTCGGCTGTCGGTGACCGGCTACCTCGACTGGGTGCTCGGCGACGAGCGGGCCAAGACCCTGATGCAGGTCGTGACCGAGCTCGACCCGGAAACCGGCGCGCTCTTGGCCCGCAATTCGTACAACACCGACTTCGCCGGCCGCACCGCGTTCTTCGACGTCGATCGGGCGCCCGCCCAGGTGTGCGGCGATCGGGGCGACTTCCTTGGCCGCTGCGGTACCCTGTCAGCGCCGGCAGCGCTCACGCAATCGCAGTTGTCGGGGCGTGTCGGGGCGGCGCTCGATCCGTGCGCGGCGCTGAGGGTGGCATTCGAACTGGCGCCACAGGAGGAGCGGGAGATTGTCTTCCGGCTGGGTGCCGGCAAGACGGCCGAGCATGCGCGCGATCTGGTGCGACAGGGGCGCGCGGCCGGCGCGGCGAGCGCCGCGCTCGATGCGGTCCATCGCTACTGGCTGCAAACGCTGGGTGCCGTGCAGGTGCATACACCCGACGCGAGCCTGAACGCGCTGGCCAATGGCTGGTTGATCTACCAGGTGATCGCGTCGCGTCTGTGGGGCCGCACCGCCTTCTACCAGTCGAGCGGCGCGTTCGGCTTTCGCGACCAGCTGCAGGACGTGATGGCGCTGGTTCACGCGCAGCCGGGGTTGGTCCGCGAGCATTTGTTGCGTTGCGCATCCCGTCAGTTTGCCGAAGGCGACGTCCAGCACTGGTGGCACCCGCCGTCCGGCAAGGGCGTGCGCACCCGTTGCTCCGACGACTCTCTGTGGCTGCCGCTGGCGACCTGCCGCTACGTCGAAGCCACCGGTGACGCCGGGGTTCTCGACGAGCCGTGCCACTTTGTCGAAGGACGTCCCCTGAAGGACGGTGAGCAGTCCAATTACGAGCTGCCGACGGTCTCCGGGCAGACCGCCAGCCTGTATGAGCACTGTGCCCGTTCGATCCGCCACGGCCTGCGCTACGGCGAGCACGGGCTGCCGCTGATGGGTTCGGGCGACTGGAACGACGGCATGAACCTGGTGGGTGTCGGTGGGCGGGGTGAAAGTGTCTGGCTGGGGTTCTTCCTGGTTTCAGTGCTGGCCGGCTTTGCGCCGCTGGCGCGTCGCCATGGAGACGCGGAATTCGCGGGGCTGTGCGAGGGCGAGGCCCAGCGGCTGCGCCTGCAACTGGAGGCGTCGGCCTGGGATGGCGCCTGGTACCGACGGGGATGGTTCGACGACGGCACGCCGCTGGGCTC
>JAAOZX010000466.1 GCA_012274225.1 Comamonadaceae bacterium
CCCGGGCGCGGACACCTCGATCTTCGGACTGGAGCTCAAGGGGAAGGGCCGCTACAAGGGACTGTCGTCGGCGATCAGTGCACGGGGCGGCGCGCTGTTGAACTTGCGCAGCGCCACCCATCCCTACCCGATCGAGGCGAGCGGGGAAGTGGGAGCCACCCGATTCAGCATCGACGGCATGCTGCTCGATCCGCTCCACTTCAAAGGCGAGGAACTGAACTTCAGGATCGAAGGCAGCGACCTCGCCCTGCTCTTTCCGATCGTCGGCGTGCCGCTGCCGCGGACACCCGCCTACAAGTTCGTCGGGTTCCTCGACCACACCGGCGATCTGTGGGCGTTCCGCCGCTTCAAAGGCACCCTGGGGCACAGCGATCTGGCGGGAGATTTCTCGGTCGATCGCAGCAAACACCCCCAGAAGCTGGTTGCCGATCTGGTGTCCAAGTCCCTGGAACTGAAGGACCTGGCCGGCGCCGTAGGGGCCGACATCGGCACTCGGCCCGGCGCCACGGCGCGCAACAAAGTCCTTCCCGCCGAACCGTTCAGCCTGGAAAAGCTCATGGCGGCAGACGTCGATGTGCACTTCCGAGGCGAGAAGATCGTCACCGCGAACCTGCCGCTCGACAAGATGAGCGCCCATGTCACCGTGACGGGTGGCGTGGTGCGGCTCGATCCGCTGGACTTCGGCGTGGCCGGCGGCAGTCTGGTCTCGGTGATCGAAATGGACGCCCGCAAGCCGCGCATGGCGACCCGGGCGAACATCACCGCCAAGGGGCTGCATCTGGACCGGATGTTCCCAGGCTCCAGGCTGGGCGCGGGCGATACCGGAACGATCGGTGGCCGCGCCGCGCTGGAAGGCAGTGGCAATTCGGTGGCGCAGATGCTGGGATCGGCGAAGGGCGACGCGGCCTTCATCATGGAGGGCGGATCGGTCGGGGAGTTGGCGCTTCGAATGTCCAACCTCGACATCGCCAACTCGCTCCTCCTGATGTTGGGCGGCGACAAGCAGGTTCCGGTTCGATGCATGGTGGGCATCTTCAACGCGGCCGATGGTGATTTCAAGGTGAAGGCCCTGGTGTTGGACACGGCCAAGGTCAACATGACCGGCAGCGGCCACGTCGACTTCAACGATGAATCGCTGCACCTCCGGCTCGTATCCCATTCCAAGGGATTCAGTCTGGCATCGCTGCGCGGTCCCATCGCTCTTACCGGCACGTTCATGACGCCGGTCCTGCGCCCCGAACTGAGGAACGCGACGGTGCGGGGGGGCCTGGCGGTGGTGTTGGGTGTCGCCACCGCGGGCCTAGGCGCCTTGATCCCACTGCTCGACTTTGGCAACAAGGCGGACAGCAACTGCGCCGCGCTCATGAGCCAGGCCAAATCGGAAGCCGGCGTCAAAGCCAGCGACATGGCGCCGCGCGCAAAATGACATTCGTGAAGCGGCGCATGGGGGCCTGTTGCTGACGGGCCAGCTGCCGCGGCCGCCGCAGCGCGAGCTTGACGCTTCTGCCACAACCCGCAGCGGTTGCTTGGCCGGACGGGCTCCAGAAGGATTCGAAAGCCCGCCATGATCTGCTGCTATAAGTCTGCTTCCGAGAACAAAGGAGCAGCAAATGCAGGAGCACCTGGCAGGACTACTGGATAACTTTGCCGAGCAGATGGACAACCTCGATGAGATTGCGCACGTCGTATTAAAGGGCCATCTATTGATAGAGGAGTGGCTGACGCACGCGATCAATCAGCATCTCTTTCATCCGGAACACTTGGCGGAAGATGGCCGGCTAAGTTTTATCCAGAAAGCCACCCTGGCTAGATCCCTTGACTTGCGCAGAAACAATCTCGGAATTTGGGATGTGATAGCTGCCGTGAATAGCCTGAGAAACGAGCTTGCGCACAGTCTCGACTCGCCGAAACGAGTGAAGAAGACAGAAGCTTTAAAGAAGCTCTTCTTCCGTGAGGCAGCGGGGCATCAAGACTTCTAGCAATTCAAGAAGCTCGCCGACGCCCGTTTGTTGCGAACCATTTGCGCAGCCTGCCTGGGATTTCTTTCGGAGTCTGCTAAGAATTCGTTTGAACTCCGAAAAATCATTCACTCGCTGGATCGGCAGACGAATTCCGGCCTTCCGGAATTCAAACTTCAGCTGTAAGTAATCTCCAGACAGCAGACCGTCTGCTTCCGGCCGCAGAAGCAGCCCCTATCCCGGCGTCCGGCGCCTGGGGCGTGGTGCTGAAGGCGAGGGCGGGCGCGCCGGTGCGCCGGCGCTGTCGTCGAGGTGCCACGTCGTGGTGAATTCGACGCGGCCCGGCGGATGCACGTTCATCGACACCGACAGCAGCCGCCCATTGCGGCCCAGGTAGAAACGCCGCACCAGCAATCCGGGCGACCGTGGCTTCACGCCCAGCAGGGCGATGTCGGCCGGCACCGCGATCGCGCTCACCACCTGCCGCGCTCGCAGCATCCGCTCGCCGCGGTACTTCTCGATCAGGCCGAACACCCAGGCCTCGCCGTTTTCCAGTTCCTGCCGCATGCCCTCGCACTCCGGCCGCACGAAGACGCCCATGTGCACGAGGATGCGGCGATGGCGACGCTCGATTCGCCGGTGCGCTGGCCCTGACGCAGAGGCAAGTCTCTACTCCTGCGAACCCGGCATGTATTGCGGCGGAGCAGGCATGGCCGGGTCCGGCGCGGCCGGTATCTCGGTCCAGCCACCGGGGCATTCGGTGACGGCAGGGTAG